>JBKJSI010000533.1:0-3206 GCA_046595915.1 Pirellulaceae bacterium | reverse complement strand
TCGATTTCGAAACGAAAAAGATCCTCCGGCCCCGAGCCCTGACAAAGAGGTGATCGTCACTCTGCGAATAAAGCAGACTCATCAAAAGGATATTTTGGAGGGATCGACGGTGATCCTCCAAATGCCGCTCGCCGCCGGGATTGGAAATGCGCACATTGAGATTATTCGAGGGCCTTCCAATCGAGCGCAACTCGCAACAAGTGAGCTAGACCGAGCTGTCTTGCCACTAGTAGAACGAGACAACGCTCTGAACGACGTTGGTAGTAGCGTTGGTCAAGGAATGGCTCAGATTGTCGATAATTTCGACCGCGCCCGTTCAGCGATTGTATGGGGCATGGGCGCCCTTCGATCGCTATCGCAAACGACCGAACGTGGGGTCGATCCGGCGCTGGTGGAGCTTCGCAAAGCGATTCAAGAGCTTCGCGCTACGACGGCACGCACGGAAATCACTCTAAAGCATACGCTCGAAGATGTTGCCGAAACCTCGCGCACGATGAACGATCGCACCAAGACTTCCTCCGCGAATCTCGATTCGAATATTGAGGAAATGGAGCAGACGATCGCCGATGCGAATAACAATCTGAAAGTCGCGATCGACAACCTCAATCGCGACTTGGCCGTCTCTCTTGGTAAATTCAATGAGGTAATGGACAAGATCAGCGACGTTGCGGATGACGTTAAAGTGGTCACTCAAGATCTGCCTAACACTGTGGACAGCGTCAATAACACTGTCGAAGACGCGGACGATGTAATCTCCGGCGTCAAACGCCATCCCCTGCTGAAAAATGTCGTTCCACAAGATCAAGGAACGCGACAAGCCGCGCCGGCCAGTGTCCGAGGAGGCAGCGGCTCATGACAAACCTGCGCTCCAACGTAAACGATTCATCGCAATATGGAGGGCTGCTGGCTGCGCTCTTTTGCGCAATTTGCTTCCTCGGCTGCAAAGCGGGACCGCAGGTCGTTGTCGACAAGAAGATCGAGAATGCCGCCGGCAAGGCCAGCACCGCCTATGCCGAGGGAAATCTCGACGTCGCGGAGAAGTACTATCGCGATACCCTGAAAAGGGCGTTCGCGATCGACGATCCGTTGGAATCGGGCAACGCTTCCTATAACCTCGCAGCGGTGCTCACCTCGAAGTTCGACAATGCCCAAGCCAAACAATGGCTCGCTGCTTGTCGAGTGGATTTGCGCCGCGCCGGCATGGATGAAAGCGGCTCTTGGATTTTGGAAGCCAAAATCGCCCGTGATGAAGATCGTTTCGCGGATGTCGACATCGCGCTGGCCGAAGTCGATCGCCTCCGCTGCCTTTACATCGAGACTCACAGCTGTAAGGGCGCCGGGAAAAAAGACAAGGACTGCTGCGATAAGACTTTTTGCGAAAAGCTGCCCTTCATCGGCGAAAAGAAAACATGCGAAAAGGAACTCAGCCAATACAGCTCCTTTATCGAAGTTCAAACGCGGCTCGTGAGAGCCGCCGCTGCGCTAGACCAAGGCGACCTCGCCACCGCCAAGTGCCAACTCGATGAGGCTCGCGCCAGAACTTCCGCCGCGTGCAGCGGCGACGTGCTGGCGGAAGTCGAGCATGTGGCCGGACTCATCGCGATGGTCGAAGGCGATTTCCGAGCCGCCGGAATGGCATTTGATTCCGAAATCGAAATTCTCCGACAGATGAAGAACTATCGCGAAATCCCCGGTGCTCTCGACCTAGCCGCCAAAGCCTACGAAGCCGGCGGCGAACTCGACGAAGCCGCCGAACGACTCGTTCGCCTAGGCCGCGTCTACTACGGGCGCGATCGCATCCGCGACGCCGCAGATGTTATTGTTCATCGCGCACTGAAGCTGGCCGAGCAAACCGACAACAACGAGCTTCACGAGCGCCTGCGATTAATTTTCGTCGACATCGAGCGAGCCCTCGCCGCGCTCAAAGCCGCGGAAGCCAAGAAGAAAAAGCCGGTTCAAGAACCCAAGGTGCGAATCGAAATTGAAGAATCGCCCGAGGATCCTCCGCCGGCAACGCCTACTCCGGCTGAAGACCCAATTATCCCCCTGCCGCCTCAGGATTCGAAAATACTCAATCCAACTTTGTTCGAGCCACGAAGCATCTAGCTAAAACGCATCCGCCATCTCACGAGCATGATAACTGCTCCGCACGAACGGACCGCTCGCCACTTTCTTAAAACCCAGTGCCTTGGCGATTTCACCTAGTTCGGCGAACTCATCAGGATGGATATATTTTTCCACCGGCAAGTAATCGAAGCCCGGCTGGAGGTACTGTCCCAGCGTCAAAAAATCACAATCGACATCTCGCAAGTCAGCGAGAACGTCCAGTAATTCTTCTCGCGTTTCGCCAAGGCCAAGCATCAGGCCGCTTTTGGTCTTAATTGAAGGATCAAGCTCCTTTACTCGCTTGAGCAAGCCGAGTGTCCAGCGATACTCCGATTTCGGACCGCGGACTTTCCGATAGAGACGAGGCACGGTCTCGGTGTTGTGATTGAATACATCAGGCCGCGCTCGAATCACTTCATCCAGCGCCGTCGGGCAGGTCACAAAGTCGGGCGTTAAGACCTCGATCGTCGCCTCAACCCGCGAGCGAACTGCCGCGATGCATTTTACATAGTGATCCGCCCCGCCATCGGCCAAGTCATCCCGAGTGACTGAGGTGATGACGACATGTTTCAGCCCTAGCCGCACTGCCGCTTCCGCGAGCCGCGCTGGTTCGTCCTGCTCAAGCTCACCCGGCTTGCCGCGATCGACTGAACAAAATCCACAAGGCCGCGTACACACAGCGCCGAGGATCATGAAAGTCGCCGTTTTTTGCGACCAGCATTCCATCCGATTGGGGCATTTCGCCTCTTCGCAAACCGTCTCCAATTTCAAATCGCCCAGGAGCCGATCGGTGAAATGGTTGCCATCCCCCTTCGGCAGCTCTCGACGGAGCCAGTCCGGCAACCTCCGGGCAGGCGCAGCGCCAAGATTGAGCTGGACCAAATTGGAAGGCGGCCCGGGTTGTGAACCGATTTGCGAACCGGTAGATGCTGAGCAGGCAGACAAAGTAAACCACTCCCACGAGGCGTTGAAACGGCGGACCTCTATTCTATTGCAAATCTCGATTTCGCCCAGTTTAACTCAACCGGCCAAACCAGCCGTCCCATTCGCCGCTATAATTGGGCGAAAACTACAACAATCAACCGCAAAGTCCCATAGGA
>JBKJSI010000487.1:0-3254 GCA_046595915.1 Pirellulaceae bacterium | reverse complement strand
CGCCGCCGGACTGAAGGCTTGGCCGCTGGTTACTGGGCAGGCGGTGGAATCGCAGGCGGCGAGTCTAGGAAAGTTGATTTTGATTCAGGGCGAGATCTTGCTGGCGCTCTGGCTCGTTGCGGAAATTGCTTCGGCTTGGGCTTTTCGGGTGGCGATTATTCTCTTTGCTGGGGCGGAGGTGGTGAATTTGCGGTCGATTTGGCTGGGTGAGGTTAGTTGTGGCTGTTTTGGGAAAATTGAGTTATCGCCTTGGGTTTCGTTGGGAATTAATGCGGCCTTTATTACCGCGCTGGTTTTGATGCGACCGCGATTATTCGGTGGAGTGATTTCGAACGCGATAACATCGGCGAAGTCGTTTGGTTGGGTGGCTCCGGTTTGCATCTTCGCTGTTCTAGTTGGTGCAGCAATTGCTTTCGAGCGAAGTTATTTTCAACCGCCAGCCCTCGACGCGCCTAAGGAGATCGACCTCGGGAAGATCGAAGTAGGGGGTAAAAAGGAGGTTACTCTCACCGTTCGCAATTTATCAAATCGACCAATAACTGTCTTAGGGGCGAAAACTGGCTGCCGATGTTCAGCGCTAACAGGTTTTCCCGCACGAGTTGAAGTCGGCAAAACACACTCCATGAAATTTGCTTTCAAGCAAATTAACGCGATTGATATGAATGGAACGGCGGTTATTTACACTGACCACAGTAGTTCTGGAGCCGTTCTTATCAAGTATCGTTCAGTTGCAATGCAAAAAAAGGGTCCGTAAATCAAGAAACTTTTCTCGTTAAACAAGCGGCACTTGGGATAGCGGCCGACCAAGGGCTGTTTTCGAGTTGTATGAGCCGACATTTTTTGATGGAGACGACAATGAAAAGGAATCGGGTTTCGAACTTGTGTTTTCTGTTTGGCACAGTATTTTTAATTGTTGCAATGTTCGGTCTACCGGGAATGGCCCTAGCTGATGACCCGGAAGAAACGTATTGCGGCTACACCTGCGACATAAACAGCTGCACTTACAAACCAATCGCACAGTGCCTCGGACCAACATATGCGCCTTGTAAACAAACCGGCACATGTGATGCAGATTGCAACTGCAGTCCCTACGTCTCATTTTGTTATTGCATTGTGAGCATATAACGCACAAACTTCGGGAGCCGTTGCGTACAACAGCCTATCCGATGAAGTTGCGAAGGCTCGACTTGCTGAGTTTTATGAGAAGTGTAGCAACATATGCCAAAGCTGGTGTCTATATTCATTGTCGCACTTACTCGAATCGTTTCGATCGGACTTTTCATAATCCTGCTCACGAGTAGCTCGATTGGGCAGGACGCGAAAAAGAAGGAGATTGCGAAAAAACTACGCACATCATTTGATCAATATCTCAGCAAATTGCCGTCAGCAAAGGGAGATGTTGAATTGTGGCAAGACGGCAACAAATTGGCTACGTCAAAATTCTCCGTGAAAGGAAAGAATACACTTCTGATGGCGTCGAGGCGATCGAAAGCGGGTGAAGTAAGCACAGCAGAGGTCTATAACTCTCAATATTCTTTCCTAGTAAGTCGAAAAAGTGAACAAGAACAGTGGAGTGTCAATCGAATTGTTTTAGCAAGGAATTTTAGCGAAAAAGACATCTACCACTCAACCATAATGTTGCGACCGTCGCTACTTACCGCGACCTCGATCGCTAACATACCGATCTATGAACTTGTTGCTGACAAGTCGACAATTGTTTCACTGGTTGATCGGCAGGTTGACGGAAAGGCTACTGTAACCGTGATAAGCAAAGTCCCGCTAGAATGTCGCCCTAGTTTTTTACAAATCGATTGCGTGATAAATATTGACACATCGCTCGGGGTCGTCGATTCGGCACTTGTTAATTACAAGTCTGGAAACGAGACCATCAGAGAAACGGTTCAGAACGAATTCCTCCAACAGGGGAGCGTGAAAGCAATTCGTTCATCTCGAAGCGAAACGTTGATTGGTGATCGACCGCCTACAGTTGTTGAGTTCAAATTTGCGTATGACGATTCCAGTCCAAAGGATATTGATTTTACACTCACTGCCTTCGGGCTACCTGAGCCACCAGGCACGACGGTATTGAATACTTCGTTTCCTGTTTGGGCAATTTCAACTGTCTTGGCTGTAGTGTTCATTGGAATGGGCTTTTATTTCAAGCGTTTGGCCAGCATGACCCGCTAGTTACCCTAAATGCGTTGTTGAATGGAGGCTCAACTTGTATTGGCGTCAAAACAAATTGCGATTTATTGGTGGCATCCTGCTATTGCTGGGGACAATTGCGGTTTTTTTTGCCATTGTGTACCGAAGCTCCCCCTCTCTCCGACAACCGCTAGTCATCGACAGCCACAAACTAAATAATCATCAATTAGATTTGCTCGTTGAACGGAAATTTGTCATTTCAATTTACAACCCTAGTTCCAGTAGTTCTCGAGTCGTGGGGTGCCAAGGGAACGGCTGCGGTCCTGGGGGCTGCGTCTACGGCATCGAGCCTGAAGCCTTTGATCTAGCCCCTGGCGAAACTAAGGAGATTTTCGTTCGCTATAAATCGCCGTCCGTCCCTGGTCCATTTGAAAAAGAATTCATCATCTATTCTGCCACCAATACACTCATCGAACATAAGCTGAAGGTGACGGGCGTGGCGGTGAAGGCGAAGAAGGAATCGGATTCTCACCACGAAGACTCGAAGAGCACCAAGGAAAAGTCTGTCGAGGAGAAATCCAATGCGATTGCCAAATGCAAATAGAGTCACCCGACTAAATCGAAGTCGAGTAGCTTTCACCCTCGTTGAACTCCTCGTCGTCATCTTCATCATCGGCGTCCTCATCGCTCTGCTCCTGCCGGCTGTTCAGTTTGCTCGCGAAGCGGCGCGGCGGATGTCTTGTCAGTCGCAGGTGAAGCAGATTGCTTTGGCGCTGCACCAGTATCATGACTCTCGCAATGCGTTACCGCCGGGGAAGTCGACCGATCGAGTCGGCAATAAGCAGATTCATGCGTTTTGGATGCTGCATGTGTTGCCCTATATGGAACAAGATGCGGTTGCCCAGGAAAGTCAACTTGAGTTCGCGACGCAGCCCAATGCGTTTCGCCCTTATCTACACGCCAGCCAGCACACCGTCGTGCAACTCTTTGCTTGTCCTTCCGATCACCGCGTTCGCGAGCAGCAGTGGACGCATCAAAATCGACTGGTGGCGCTCACGAGTTATGTGGGGAATGTCGGCAGCGATTACCGGGCCAAGAATGGAGTGCTG
>JBKJSI010000483.1:0-4596 GCA_046595915.1 Pirellulaceae bacterium | reverse complement strand
CGAGAAACTAGAACTTGGCACTAGTGCCGATCAGTTTTTCGGCAAGATACCCGAAGGGATTCGCAGCGATTCCGAACGCCGTTCAAAATTAGCAGCGCAGTCGCCTGTCGGAATTGGAGCGATTTTCGGCAAATGGCCCGGAAGCGAAACGGACGAACAAATCAGCGCGGCCCTGGCGAGGCTGTGAAGCATGGCGACGAGATACCTTCTCGATACATGCATCCTCGTGCATCTGGTTCGTGGCGACCATGACGGAAGAAGAATTCAAAAGGCATACAATCTGAAGGCGTTTTACAGCGAGTGCCTTATTTCAGTGGTCACTCGCGGTGAAATGGAAAAGCTCGGTCGTGAATTTGGCTGGGATAACCCTAAACTCAAAACGATGCGTGAGTTGCTTGACCAGGTAATCACCATCGACATCAACGATCCGGCCATCATTGCCGCCTACGCCGAGATCGATCACTTCAGCGACCAACGCGGAATCAAAATGGGCAAGAACGACGTTTGGATTGCCGCGACCGCCAAAGCCACCGGCTATCAATTGATGACGATGGATCGTGACTTCGATCATTTAGCGGCTGGCTTTTTATCGCTCCTCTTTATCGAAACGGGAACGCTTCCCGATTAATGCTTTTCGCGAGCGAACGTCGAAGACGTCGAAGAGATTTTGGACACGCTAGTTTCGCTAGGTCAGGCCCGGGAGGTCGGGGAGGATTTGTTTTTGGCGGGGAATTGAGGGCAAGTGGGTTCGTTAGGCCTAGTCTGATCCATAAATCGCTCTTGAACCAATCGAGCTTGCAACGCGTCTGGTTGGTGGGAACAATGGTTATGAGGCCCATCACCTGCGGGAACTGATATGGATAGCTACGAAACTTTGGCGACCGTTGAGCAGCAAGGTCAGATTCACGTTAGCGGCGTGCCTTTTGCGGTGGGTACAGAGGTGGAGATAACGATCCGCGAAAGAATCGACGTTGAGGCGAACAGTGCTTCTACGAAGAGAGAGGTAGCTGGCACACGCCTGAGTGAACTGTTCGCTCGTTTGCAGGGTCGGAACATCGAACCTATTGGGCCGCTACGTCGTGAGGAGATCTATGACCGCAAAGTACTTCGTTGACACGAATGTGCTCATCTACGCGTTCCTCGAACGCTGCGGCAGAACAATCCCGTCGCGTCATCGCGCTTGAATTGCTTGATCGATCTGACCTGGCGATTTCCGCACAAGTGCTTGCGGAGTACTACTCCGTGGCCACGTCAAAAGCCAAATTGAATTTGACAAATGAAGAAGCAGTCATCCTTCTGGAGGGCTTGGCCCGTTTCCCAGTCTGCCCCATCACTCGCGAACTCGTGATGGACGCGATCGAACTTCGACAGCGCTACAATATCAGCTACTGGGACGCCGCCATTCTCGTGGCGGCGAAGCGGATGAACTGCGATACGGTTTTTAGTGAAGACCTGAACGCCGGACAGGTCTATGACGGTGTGAAGGTTGTCAATCCATTTGCGGTGAGTGCTGCACCGTGAGTCGCCGCCATCGACAAGTCTTAAGCAGGTTCTCAGACCGGAGAGCCTGACCTACAAATAACCCCTCTGTATTGAAGCCTTAAGGCTTCTCGATTGATGTTTTTCGTGGGGGCCATCGCTGTGAACCGATGTTAGGATGCAACCATAATGAATTGAGGCGTGGAAATGATGCATGAAGCCCTTTGGGAAGCTTGGCAGCCATGCAAGGAACCGAACTGGGACGGCGAAGGGGCGGACGCTGTCGAACGCGAGGCGTTTCAAACTGCCTACTTGTTAATCGAATCATTGCCCAGCGGCATTCCCTCACCCACGATCACCGCCGAGCCCGACGGGCATCTGAACTTCGAATGGTACAAGAATCCACGAAGGATTTTATCCGTCAGCATTAGCCCCGACGGGACATTGTATTGGGCAGCGCTCGTGGGTTCAGAAGACCCTCGTGGCTCGTGCCAATTTAACGGCGAATTCCCCAAGACGCTTCTTTACTGGATTGGTCGAGTCTGCATCGGATGATCGATCCCGCCAATATTCCACCCGTGGCCGATAACGAGCTGCTGGCAAGGTTCATCGTCAACAGCAACGAGCTGCGCCCCGACGGCACAGTCACGCCAAAGCTATTCCTGCCGTACAAATGGGTTGAACTTTCCGTCAATCGCCATCGCGAAGCCACGAATGAAGAGACGTGGGCTATCGGACGGCAGGTCGCGGCAAATCGATAAAAAACGCTCTATGGCCGCGCCGACATTCGCGCCAGCGCCTGCCGGATTGCGCCGCTCGACGTTGTGCCAAAGCCGATCCTGCCTCACAACCCAAATCACGCTGACATTATCGGGTATCCGGCTAGAAAGGACGAGCAACTTTCACTGGCCGAGAAGCTGGCCGCCGCGATTGAAGGCAAACGGAAATCGCCGCCGCACATTGAAGGCCACGCAGAAGACAAGACATGAACGGTCTCGTATAGCCCACTGATGAGAACGAAGCCACTGCAACGTTTTTTCGAATAAGAGGTAGGCCGGTTTCTCAACCTGATTTGGACGCAAACAAATCTGGTTTCGCTAGGTCAGGCGCGGGAGGTAGGAGAGGATTTGTTTTTGGCGGGGAATTGAGGTGGCTCAATTTGGCCAAAATACGGCCAACAGCGCACCACCCGTTCCAGGCCGCCTTCCCAAACCTTCCATTCCGCAAACAAATAAACCAGCTACACGCACACGCCCTTTACTTTCCAAATGGGAGGCAACCTAATTTTCGCCCCCCTCCAAGAGAGCAACCTGGGCTTACCAAAAAGCATCACTCAGCGGCATGAATCCCCATCAGCGGCGACCATTCATGCCTCCCTCCCCGCGTTCCACCCGACTTCCGAACCGTCCAATTCTTTGCCTGACGCGAAGAACTCGTCTCCCTCCATTTTCGGTTTGAAAAATCCGTGCGAATCCGTGTTCATCCGTGGCTCGGCATTTTCTCCGTGTCCTCTGCGGTAAAAAGTATTAATTAACTACTTGAAATACGCCTGCACCTGCAACCGCGCCCGCTGCCAGCGACCGCCACCAACTTTCCCCCAAACCTGCGCGCCAGTCTCGAGGCCCCGCCGTGAGCGCGCAAGACTACAAGACTGCAAGTTTGGAAAAACAAGCCCTTTTTGCATACCGCTCGTCGTAAGTCCACCAATTAGAGGCAATTTGCCGAAGATGCGCCCCGAAGATGCGCCCAGGCCGTGAGCGCGCACCTTGGCATCTTGGCGCCTTCGCAAAAACAAGCCTTTCTGGCACGCCTCCGTCCTAAGTCCTTGAGGGCCCCCACTTACGAACCCGCCGCCACCTAGACCGCCACCAGCCGCCACCTCCGCCACCAGCCACGAGAGCCCGCCACCGCCGCCACCTCCGCCACCAACAAAAATCAAAGCCCGTGTAAGACTCCCGCCCCCCGCCGGTATTCCTCTTAGCGGGGCATTCAACCCGCAATAAGACCGCCGCCGCAAAGGAAGCCAGTCATGTCCGACACGAACACGATGCAAGCCCTCACGCGAAGCCGCTCGACCGTCGCCTTGCCCCAATTCGCATCCGCCCGCCCCAAGACCCGCGCCCGTACGAATCGCCGCGGCCTCGTCGCCGGGCTAGTCGCAGCCAGCGCCGTGGCCGGCGT
Source organism: Pirellulaceae bacterium (assembly GCA_046595915.1). Taxonomy (GTDB): domain Bacteria; phylum Planctomycetota; class Planctomycetia; order Pirellulales; family Pirellulaceae; genus JBKJSI01. The sequence goes on along the minus strand of JBKJSI010000483.1, from coordinate 936 downwards.
CAGCGCAGTCGGTATCACGCTCGCCCAACATTCGCCGCCCGCCGCCGAAACGCACCAACAGCCCGTAGCCGAAAAACGCCAATTCCAAGTCGTCAAACCAACCCGCGCCGTCGCAGGCGAGCTAAAACTCCCCGCGACGCTCCTCGCCTACCAATCGACCGATATCTACGCCCGCACGAACGGCTATCTCAAAGCCTGGCACGTCGATATCGGCGACCAAGTCACGCAGGGCCAGTTGCTCGCCGAACTCGACACGCCCGAGCTCGACCAAGAACTCCTCCAAGCCGAAGCGCAGGCCGCGCAAGCCGAAGCGAGCATCGCCGAAGCAACCGCCGAGCACGCCGAATCGAAAGAGCAAGTCGAACTCGGCAAAGCCCAAATCGACCGCGCCGACGCGCAATACGCGCTCGCCCAAACCACGCACGCCCGCAACACACCGCTCGCCGCGCGACAAGCGATCTCCGTGCAAGAGCTCGACGAATCCGCCGCAACGCTCGCCGCCCGCAAAGCCGAAGTCTCCGCCGCCAAAGCCCAGCTGGCCGGACAAACCGCAAACGTAACCACCCGCGAAGCGGTGATCAAATCCAAACAAGCCGCCCTCGAAAGCGCCCGCGCGAATGTGCAGCGTCTCAAACGCCTGCAAGGCTTCCAAAAACTCACCGCGCCCTTCGCCGGAGTCATCACCCGCCGCAGCGCCGAAGTAGGCATGCTCGTCACCGCAGGCGCGACCACGCAATCCGCGCTCTTCAGCCTTTCGCAACAAGACCGCCTCCGCATCCAAGTCGCCGTGCCCCAATCGCAATCGGGCCGCATCGACGTGGGCCAAGAAGCCCGCCTCCAATCGCCCGAACACCCCGGCAAAGAATTCACCGGAACCGTCGCCCGAACGGCCGTGTTCGTCGAACCCCGCTCGCGCACGCTCAACGTCGAAATCGA
>JBKJSI010000179.1:0-3178 GCA_046595915.1 Pirellulaceae bacterium | reverse complement strand
GCCCGCGAAACGGTCTCGGCGATGCGCAAGAACGTGACCGCCAAATGCTACGGCGGCGATATCACCCGCAAACGAAAACTCTGGGCCAAGCAGAAGGAAGGCAAGAAGCGCATGAAGTCGATCGGTCAGGTCGACATTCCGCAAAAAGCGTTTATGGCCGTTCTGGAAACCGGCGAATCCAAATGATCGATCGCCCGACCGCACTATTAGGCAGTTTCGTGCTGCTCGCGTTCGGGCTAATTCTCGGTGCGATTCCAGGCGCTAAAAGCGAATTTTGGTTCAGCGAAATCGATGGCACGAGCATGACGCCAACTCTTTGGGGGGAGCGCATCGCCTTTCCTTGCGGCAAGTGTGGCGAGCAACTCTGTTTTGACCGGAAGACTTCTAACGAGCAGCCCCTCCTAAAATGTGATCGGTGCGGCGCCATTCAGATTGCACCAAAAACTTTAACCCTCATCTGCGCCGACCGTGTATTGGTGCGCCCGGCGCCCACGCTCAGTCCGATCACGCCAGGAATGCTCGTCGTTATCAACCATCCCAAGTTCGGTGCGACGATTAAGCGTGTTTCCTCCTATGACAACGGCAAGTACTTCGTCCTAGGCGATAACCAGCAAATCTCCGTCGATAGCCGTGACGCCGAATTTGGCCTTATCCCAAGCGACCAAATTCGCGGAATCGTCGTGAAAATCATGCCCGCGATTCCTGCTAGCACCGCCAAAGCGAAGTAGGTAAAGGGCGAATAAATGGGTATAGTGAGGAACTTCTAGCTAGTCTAAGGGGACGTCGATTGTCGGCCAAAATCAGTAAAAGCGCCAGCGCCAAGGCGTTCGCTCCAGCAAATTTCGACTGGGAAAAGCATGCCGAAGGGTTTCTCTGGATTCGAGAAACCATCGAATCGATCGTTGTCGCGTTTCTGCTGGCGTTTCTATTCCGCACGTTCGAAGCCGAGCCTTTTGTAATCCCCACGGGCTCGATGGCGCCAACTCTGCTGGGCTCCCACAAAGACATCTTCGGCGAGAAGACCGGCTTCCGCTCGCAGTCGAGCACGAGCATGGAGTTTCCTGAAGTCTCCGGCAGGGAAGTCGATCCGGCCTTCGTCCTCGGCGTGATCGACCCGATGAGCCGCTTTCCCGAAGCGATCGATAAGAAACAGTTTCCCAACCATGACAGTTTTAGCGGTGATCGAATCCTCGTCAGCAAGTTCATCTATGACTTCACCGAACCAAAACGTTGGGACGTGATCGTTTTTAAGTTCCCGGAAGATGCGAAGGTCAATTACATCAAGCGCCTCATCGGCTTGCCGAATGAGTCGATTCGCATCATGGGAGGCGATATCTGGGCCAAATCCCGCACTGCGCCGGAGAGTGCATTTCAAATTCAGCGTAAGCCAGATGCACGGCTTCTCTCGATGCTCCAGCTTGTGGACGACACTCATTTTGTCGCCGCCGACCTGCAAAAAGTTGCCTGGCCCTCGAAGTGGCAGCCCTGGACGCCAGGAGAAGCGATAAATGCCACGCGTTCATCGGCGGATGACAAAGAAGGCCTGAAGTTGAACGCTTCGAGCGGAACCACAGCTTGGCTTCGATATTACCAAATCCTTCCAAGTCCTCAGGATTGGTTTTCCATTCAAAATGGAAAAGGGAAGCCAAGCGGCGTGAACGCACGCTTCGCCGAACCGATCACCGATTTCTCGGCGTATAACGCGACTTACGACACCCAGGTTCCTTACGGCCGATCGACTATGACCCGGGCAGAATACAACGCCCATATGTCGCAAAAGCAGCCGTCGCGAATGTACCTTGATCAGCAAGGATCCCCGGTATCGATGGACGCCTCGAAGTTGGGCACGTACTGGGTTGGCGACTTGGCCATCGAAGTTGAAGCAAAAATCGAATCCGAGACGGGCGATCTACTGCTTGATCTCGTTAAGGATGGCGAGCACTTTCAGTGTCAAATTGACATCGCTACCGGCAAAGCGATACTTTCTCGCTCGAATGGCGAATTCGTCGCAGAGGATAACGCTAACAGGAGTGCGAACCCTGCAGCCGAGACAGGCATGAAAGGCAAAGGCGCTTACAAGATTCGGTTCAGCAACATTGACCAGGAGCTTCGACTTTGGGTTGGTGGGAGTCGCGTTACATTTGATGGCCCAACGACCTACTTCGCATCAAGCCCAAAGGCGCAACCTCATTTTGAGAAGTCTGATCCACTCGATCTCGCGCCACTTGGCTTAGGAGCAAAAGGCGCGCAGATCACATTTAGTCGCGCCAGGGTGCTGCGAGATATCTACTACATCGCCGGCAACAACAGTGTCTCAGAATATCGAACGCCCAACATCGAAGACGCCCGGCAAGTGCTTCTCGACCCTGATAGTTGGGCATCCACGAGCTTATTTAAAGAAATGTCGCCCTACGATATGGAACTTCTCGACGACCAATTCCTGCCGATGGGTGATAACAGCGCCCAAAGCGCGGATGGTCGTTACTGGGGCCATGTCGATCGCCATCTGCTCGTCGGTAAGGCGCTCGCCGTGTATTGGACGCATCCCTGGACCCAGCCCCCCTTCTGGCCCGAGTTTGGCAGGATACGTTTCATCCGCTAATTGCGGAGTTGGAATCGCCGATCAAGGAGGATCGCAACGATGGTTCGCAGTTCAGAGAAGTTTGCAGATAAGTCTGCAACTAAGCCCCCGCAAGTCGACCCCGATTGCATCCTGCAGGTCGAAGGGCTTGAAAAGACCTATCGCGGTCGTCGCGTCGTCGCTGGTGTGAGTTTTCATGTAAACAAGGGCGAGATCGTAGGCCTCCTCGGCGCGAACGGCGCAGGCAAGACGACGAGCTTCCGCATGACCTGCGGCATGATCGAGCCTGATAAGGGCAAGGGCAAAGTTCTGCTCGGCGGACTCGATGTGACCAATTGGCCGATGTATCGCCGCGCCAAAGAAGGCGGCATGGGTTACCTCGCTCAGGAATCAAGCGTGTTCCGCAAGCTCACTGTCGAGCAAAATCTGCTGGGTGTGATGGAACTCTTGGAGATGCCGCGAGCGCAGCGGATCGCTCTCTGCAACGATCTGCTCGATCAATTCAAAATCACGCATCTGCGAAAGTCCCGCGCTGCCGCGCTTTCGGGTGGTGATTTTGAATTGATCGAGCGGATCGCTCTCTGCAACGATCTGCTC
>JBKJSI010000061.1:0-13030 GCA_046595915.1 Pirellulaceae bacterium | reverse complement strand
CAAAAAAAGAGGCCAAAGAGCATTCCAATCAGGCCCGTCGTCAGACCTAGACCAAAACTGACGGCGGTCTTTACCCGCAGATATTCCTCGATGCTGCGCTGAATTCTCATTCCCATTTCCATCAAATTTTGGGTCGACTCATAGGCGAAGCCACGCTTGATGCGGTTCGGAAGCTTGTGAGCTTCAATCAAGATGAAGAAGAGGTAGAAGATTGTCATCAGTGAGATTTCGAGAAATTCTAGAGAGGTGCCAATCACTCCATTCACGAGTTCCTTGGAGCCTTCCACCAAGAACGCCCTGAGCATATTCTCCAGTCGCTCTTTTTCCGTCAGTACTTTCGGCTCGGCATTGCTTTCACTCTCACTGGAGCTTTCTGGTTTGGCGCCGGGCGTTGCGCTTTCGCCTTCAGTTGCAGGGGGTTCTTCGCTTTCTTTTGGAGAACTCTGCTGCGCGTCTTTGTTGCCTTGCTCTTTTTTGGGGCTCTCTTTCTTTTCCTCATCGGTGGTTTTGCTTTTATCAACTTTCTCCGGACCGATTCCTAGGTAGTCGAGTGATCTTAAGATGGGGCTCGAGATATCATTTAAGACTCGCCCCAGGTTAGCTTCATACTTTTTCACGCTCCCACTAAACTCTTGAACGCTACCGAAAAAGACTCGTCCTAATCCCAGGAAGGCGACTACCGTCATTAACAGAACGATGACGTAGGAGAAGGTGGGGGATAGGTTTCGCGCCTGAAAAAATCTGACAATCGGATTGGTCAGAAAGAAAATTAACAGTGCAATTAGCAGTGGCGAGAGCACCGATTTGAGGTAGCTGAATGCGTACCCGCCAATGCAGAGGGCGATCACGACGAGGCAGGATGTAATCACGGGGCTGCGAAATTGAAGTTTCGCGGCGCCATTTTCAGCGTCCTCTTCGCGAGGGCGATTTCCTTGCTTGGTCATCAGCGACTTACTTATCAGAAATGTCGCGGTGCAGTTGCATCGCGGGGCTCAAAAAGTGCGAAGTCGCGATTCTAGGCGAAAGCTAGTTGATTTTCGCCCCGAGTTGTTCTCGAAAAAATTTGGCCAGAAGGAAACGGAGGGAATGAAGGAAGTGCTGGGAACCGGGTTAAGGTTTTCAATCGCGGTAGTTGTGCGCAATCAGTGCATTATTTCGGGCCTTCAGCCCTTTGAGTTGGGTGGTGGCCGCATACCAGGGCCTACGCGGAGTACCGCTTCAACCCTGGCTACGATATCTCAGGCCCTTGGCCCTAAATTCAAAGCTTCCCATTTCAGGCTTTTGGCCCTGAATACAAGTCCGCCATCTAAGATGTGATTGAACCCTAGAGCCGCCAACCGTCCGCGATTCGGGCGTCTTTTACCAGGACTGGGATTCCGTCGCGGATTAGGCAGTCGTCGGTGTCGTTGGGGGTGTTTTCCATGCCGCTTTCGTTGACGATTCGTACGTTGCGGCCAATGCGGGCGTTTTTGTCGATGATGGCGCCTTGGATGAAGGAGCCGGGGCCGATGCCGACGGGGATGTCGCAGCTCGATTCGCGTTTATGCTCGTCGTTGTCGTAGTAGTCGGCGCCCATCACGATCGAGTCGCGGATTGTGACGCCTTCGCCGATGACGGTGCGCAGGCCGATGACGCTATTTTCAATCACGGCGCCGCGGCTGATCTTGCAGCCTTCGGCGATCATGCTGCGGTTCACCGTTGCGCCGAACATCATCGATGGCGGCAAAAAGCGGGCGCGGGAATAGATCGGGTTTTCTGGGTCGCCGAATTGAAATGGTGGATCATTCTGCAACAGTTCGAGGTTGCACTGGTAGAACGCTTTGATTGTTCCGATGTCTTCCCAGTAGCCATCGAAGAGGTGGACCTGCACTTTGCGGCTGCGGATACTCGCGGGGAAAACCTCTTTGCCGAAGTCGTGATAGTCGGTCTTGTCGAGCACATCCGAGAGTGTTTTGCGGTTGAAAATATAGATGCCCATGCTCGCGATGAACTCGCGGCCTTTGCTTTGCACGCCCCGTTTATCGATCCAGGCGGGGTCCATCCGCATGCTGCTGAGTTCTTCCGGTGTCTTGGGCTTTTCGAGGAAGCCGAGCACCCGTCCTGATTCGTCGATTCGCATCACGCCAAAGCCGCGGGCGGCCTCTTCGGTGCAGGGAAGGGCGCCGATCGTTACGTCTGCGCCGGAGCGGACGTGGGTATCGAGCATCTCGCGATAGTCCATTTGATAAAGCTGATCGCCGGAGAGGATCAGCACATATTCGCAGTCGGGCGAGCGGAAATGGACGAAGTTCTTGCGGACCGCGTCGGCCGTTCCTTGATACCAATCGGTGCCGGTATCCATCGTTTGCTGAGCGGCGAGCAACTCGACGAAGCCGCCGCTGAATTGATCGAAGCGATAAGATTGGCGAATATGGCGATGGAGGCTTACTGACAAAAATTGCGTGAGGACGTAAACGCGATTGATGCCGCTGTTGAGGCAGTTGGAGAGTGGAATATCAATGAGCCGATATTTCGCCGCCAGCGGAACGGCGGGCTTCGCGCGATATTTCGTGAGTGGATAAAGTCGGGTACCGCGGCCCCCTCCCAAAACGAGGGCGATAACATTGCGCATGATGCATCCAATCTGCGTGGGAAGTGAAAGCGAGCGGGGATTATAGCGGCGAAAAATTCGCCCGGCGAGAGGCAAAAAAGAACTTTGCGGCGGCTTGTTTAACGTTCCAGCGGAGCGTAGGCGCGAATAATCGCCTTCGCGCAGCGGAGGCCGTCAACGGCGGCGCTGACGATGCCGCCGGCGTAACCCGCGCCTTCGCCGATGGGATAGAGGCCGCTGACGCCGATCGTCTCAAAACTCTCGCGATCGCGAGGAATTCGGATTGGCGAACTTCCGCGGGCTTCCGGGCCGACGAGCGTCGCGTCCCGCAGGAAGGCGCCACGCCATTTGCGGTCGATCTGCGGCAAAGCGTGGTGAAGTGCTTCAACGACTGCCGTGGGAAGAAGTGTGCCCAAGTCGACGGCGACCGTCCCGCGCTCGTAGCTCGTGGAAACTGTGCCCTTGCTCCGTCGCGAAACTGAAAAATCTTCGACGCGCTGAATGGGGCAGCGATATTCGCCGCCGCCCGCTTCGAAGGCTTTCTTTTCGTAGTGTCGCTGGAGCCACATTCCGGCCAGGACGTGTGGCGAGCCAAAATCTTCGGGGCCGAGCGTGACCATCATGCCGCTGTTGGCCCAGGGGCTGTTTCGTTTGGAAAGGCTCATGCCGTTGGTCGAGAAGAAGCCGCCTTCGCTCACGCTGGGGATCACTTGGCCGCCTGCGCACATGCAGAAGCTGAAGACGTCGCGGTCGCCATGGCCGACGACGGTGTAATCTGCGGCGCCGAGTAGGTTTTCTAACTCGGCTTTGCCATATTGGGCGCGGTTGATCGATGCCTGAGGCTGCTCGATTCGCACGCCGAATTGAAAGGCTTTTTGCTCGAGTGGCACGCCGCGACGATGGAGCATTTCGATCGTATCGCGGGCGCTATGCCCTGCCGCCAAGACAACGACATTCGCCGCGATGCTTCCAGAAGAAGTTTGAACACCGCTGACTTGGCCTTCAGCCAAGTCCAAATCTTCCATGCGGCAGCCGAAGCGGAATTCGCCGCCAGCGCGTTCGATTCGCTGACGGAGGGCTTTCACTACCGCCGGCAAACGGTTGCTGCCTAAGTGGGGGCGATGTTCGTAGAGGATTGCTGGCTTGCCTTTGGATTCGGCAAGCACTTCGAGCACTTTGCGGACATCTGCGCCGGAGAGGCGGCAGGTGAGTTTGCCATCGCTAAAGGTTCCGGCGCCGCCTTCGCCGAAGAGATAATTGCTTTCGGGATCGATGGGGCCGCCGGCTTCGAGTGCGCGGACATCTTGAATGCGATCGCGAACGGGTTTGCCGCGCTCCAAGAGGAGTGGGCGGTAGCCGCGCTCGGCTAAAAAGAGGCCCGCGAAGAGTCCGGCGGGGCCGGTTCCCACGATGACTGGACGGGCTGTGAGTGGTTTTGCGCCATTCTCGGGCAGCTCAAAAACGGGCTCTTGGTAGATTTCCGCGCGGGTCCAGGGGGCCGAAGTTTGTAAGCGTTCGACGAGGGAGGTGTCCTGCTCGGCGACCCGGACTTCGGTGGTGTAGACAAAAGCGATATCGCCTTTATCGCGGGCGTCGAGGCTTTTTCGGAGGATTCGCCAGTCCTGTAGCTGATCGCGGGGGACTCCCAGAACCTTGGCAATTCGGAAGGGGAGCGCGGCTTCGGGCTCTTCGACGTGCATTCGGAGATTGGCTAGGCGAATCGACATTCCACGAGAATAACAGGTGATTTCGAAACGCCCAGACGCTGCGGCAAGAGCCGTTTTCGGCCCTTCATTGAAAAGAGGCTCATTTCTTGCGAAAATCACTCGGTCCGTCCGCTAAACCACCCGCCCGCCTACCTCTCTCCCCTCGGTCGTCATGAATCTGCTTCGCCGGTCGCTTGCGGCTCTATTTTGCCTTTCTCTCACTATGTCCGTCTCGTTTGCCCAGGATGCTAAGTTCGGAGAGGCTCGGCTCAAGCTGGAGCCGGGTGACCATATTTGCATCGTTGGCAATACGCTGGCCGAGCGGATGCAGCATTACGGGTGGCTTGAGACCTACATTCAGTCTGCCCATCCCGAGCACAAGCTCGTTTTTCGCAACTTGGGTTACTCGGGCGACGAGGTCGATGGATTCCGCGACAACAACAAGCGGCTGAGGTCGATGGATTTTGGGTCGCAGGATCAATGGCTGGCGGGCAACGCGCCGATTCCACAACCAGGGAAGCTCAACCCCAATGCGCCTGTCGCGGCGAATCGGTTTGAAAAGACGAACACGAAGGCGGACGTGATTTTTGCGTTCTATGGGTACAACGAGTCGTATGCCGGGGAAGCGGGACTGCCGAAGTTCAAGGAGAATTTAGAGGCGTTCATCAAGCATGTCGCTGGGCAAAAGTACAACGGTAAAGCGGCGCCGAAGCTGGTTCTGTTTTCGCCAACGGCGTTTGAGAATTTGGAAGACCCGAATCTTCCCAATGGTGAAGAGGTAAATAACGGGCTCAAGCTTTATACGGCGGCGATGGAGGAAGTGGCGAAGAAAAACTCGACCATCTTCGTCGATCTATATACGCCCACGTTGACTGCGCCGCGCCGAGGCATCAATAAGACGATCAATGGTGTTCACCTTAACGAAAACGGTGACCGAATTATGGCGGCCGCGGCTTTTCATGACCTGTTCAAAGTACCAGTCGGTGTTCCCGGCGATGCAATCGTGAAGTTGAATGCCGCCGTCAACAAGAAGAACTTCTATTGGTACAACCGCTACCGCACGACGGATGGCTATTCAACGTATGGCGATCGCGCGTTTCTCAAATTCGTCGAAGGTCAGACGAATTATGAGAACCTTCAACGCGAACTTGAAATTCTCGATGTAATGACCTCGAACCATGAGGAGCGTGTGTGGTCTTTCGCCAAGGGAACCGATGCCCAAGTGCGGAGTGACAACATTCCGGCATACGTGCCTGTCGTGACGAATAAGCCCGGCCCGCTGGAGGGTGGCAAACATGCCTTCCTCACCGGCGAGGCGGCGATTGGCAAGATGAAGGTTCCGGCTGATTTCAAGGTCGAACTCTTCGCGACGGAAGAGAAATTTCCAGAGATGGTGAACCCCGTGCAGATGGCTTTTGATACGAAGGGCCGACTTTGGGTGGCGGTGTGGCCGAGCTATCCACACTGGATGCCGACCTATCCGATGGATGACAAGCTGCTCATCCTCGAAGACACTGACAATGATGGCAAAGCGGATGTTTGCAAGACTTTTTGCGGTGACCTACAAAATCCGACGGGCTTTGAGTTTTACAACGGCGGAGTCCTCGTCGCCCAAGGGCCCGATCTGCTCTTCCTTAAAGACACCAATGGCGATGACAAGTATGACGTGAAAGAGCGCGTCATTCATGGGCTTGATACGGCGGATACGCATCACACGGTGAATAGCTTCGTGCTCGATCCGGGCGGCGCGCTTTACATGCAGGAAGGGACGTTCCATCACACGCAGGTCGAAACGGCGTGGGGCCCAGTCAAGCGCGTCGCCAATGGCGCCGTGTTTCGTTACGAGCCGAAGTCACAGAAGTTTGACGTTTATGTTTCGCATGGCTTTGCTAATCCGCACGGTCATATTTTTGATCGCTGGGGACAAGGTGTTGTTTGGGATGGAACGGGCTCCAATCCATATCACGACACGCTTTTCAGCGGCCATGTGGAGTATCCCAATAAGCATCAGCGCCCGCCGCAGGTTTATCAGCAGCGAACTCGGCCTTGCCCGGGCACAGAAGTGCTTTCGAGCGGCCATTTTCCCGAGGAAATGCAGGGGAATCTGCTCGTTGGCAATGTGATCGGCGACTTGGGGCTGCTGCGTTACAAGGTGATTGATAATGGCGCGAGCTTTCGAGCGGAGGAACAGGAACCGCTCTTGATGTCGAGCGATCCGAACTTTCGCCCTTCCGATTTTGAAATGGCGCCGGATGGAACGCTTTATTTCACCGATTGGCACAATCCGATCATCGGCCACATGCAACACAATTTGCGTGATCCGAGCCGCGACAAGTCTCACGGGCGCGTCTATCGCCTGATGCACACCAAGCGACCGGTCGTGAAAGCGCCTCAGATTGCGGGCGAGCCGATTGGTAAGCTGGTCGCACTGCTTTCGCATAGCGATGATCGCATTCGCTACCGCGCCAAAATCGAGCTTATCAGCCGTAATGCGACTGAAGTCGTCGCTGCTGTGAAGGATTGGGCAGCGAACTTGAGCAGCCAGGATCCGAATTACGAACATCACATGATGGAAGCTCTGTGGGTCCATCAATATCAGAACGTGGTTGATCTGCCTCTCTTAACGCGGATGCTGCGTTCGAGTGAGCCAAAAGCTCGCGCGGCAGCGACGAAAGTGCTTTGCTATTGGCGTGACCGCGTGCCGCAGGCGCTGGAGCTTGTCCGTACGCAAATTCAAGATGCCGCCCCGCAGGTTCGCCTCGAAGCGATTCGGGCGCTGAGTTTCTTCACGGCTCAAGCGGATGAAGCTCAGGCGATTGCGGTGGAAATGTACTCGCAGCCCGATGACGAGTATTTGCGATTTGTGTTCGGCGAAACGCTTGCGACGCTTGAACGAGCGTCGGGGGGCGGTCGAGTCGATCGTCGCAATATCGCGGCCAGCATGCTGCGAATGCTTGAAAACAGCAAACTGCCGGCCGATCGCGTTCCCGCGATGGTCGAATCGGTCTGCAAACGCGGCGGACCAGCGGAACTCGCGGCGATTTGGGCGAAGGCTCAGGGCGCGGCGTATCCGGCGGAACTTCGTCGCAAGGTTTTGGAATGGCTTGCGGATGCGGCGATTACTCGTCGGACAAAGCCAGAAGGCGAACTTAAGTTGGTTTCGCTCTTTGAGAAGGCGACGCCTGAGGATCAAGTTGCACTCATCAAACTTGCTGCCGCTTGGAAATCAGGTGATGCGGCGAAAATCGTGCGCGATTTGGCGGCGGATGGAAAGGCTTCGATTGAAGTTCGAACGGGCGCCATCGATGCGTTGTCGGCTTATGGCGATGGCGATGCCAAAGCCAGCCTGACGCAGCTTGCAGGTGATGATATGCCGATCGGCATTCGGCTTTTGGCGGCTGCGGGTTTGGCTCATGTGGATGTTCCCGGGGGCGCTAAGCTCGCTGCAAAAGCAATTGCTAAGGCCAGCACCTCGGAAGATATCAGCGGTGTAGTCGGCGCGATTCTCGCCCAAAAAGGCGGCGCTGAAGCCTTGGCTGGCGCACTTTCGGGAGAGCAAATCGATGTCGACGCTGCAAAACGACTTTTGCGAGCGATGTACCTCGCTGGTCGAAATGATGACTCGCTTTCAGGCGTTCTCACGAAGTTTGCCAAGCTTGATGCGACCCCAGCGAGGCCCTCCACCGAAGAAGTGGTGAAGCTCGTTAGTGAAGTGGTCGCGAAGGGCGACGCCAAACGCGGCGAGCATGTTTTCCGTCGCGCCGACTTGGGTTGCATGAAGTGCCACGCGGTTAGCAAAGCGGGCGGTGATATTGGCCCCGAACTCAGTTCGCTGGGCGGTATTTCGCCAGTCGATTACATCGTGAAGTCCGTGCTCGATCCCAATGCGGCGATCAAAGAGCAATATCTCACGAAGCTCATCACGACCGACGATGGTCGCGTTTTGACAGGCATTGTGGTGAATCGCGACAAGGATCAACTCACGCTCAAGGACGCAACCGGCAAACTCGTTCGGCTGCCGGTCTCGAGTATCGAGGAAGAAGCCGAAGGCAAGTCGCTGATGCCTGAGGGGATCACCAAGCTCCTCACGAAGGATGAAGTGCTCGACCTGATCAAGTTCGTCTCCGAACTCGGCAAGCCTGGACCGTACGCGAGCCATGAGGTCACGACGATTCAGCGCTGGAAGGTGCTCGCCAAAGTTTCTCCGGCGCTCAATGCAGCGGAGCCGAATCGGGAAGTCCTGCGTGAGAAGCTCTTGCGAACCGAGAGCGATGCGTGGACCACCGCGTTTTCCGATGTCAGCGGCGTACTGCCCCTCGTCGATGCCGCCAGCCCCGTGAACCCCGGCGCGATTTACCTCCAAGGCGAATTCCGCATGGTCCGCCAAGGCAAGGTGCAAATCGAGGTGACGAGCGATGGGCCGGTAACGGTTTGGCTAGATGAAGAACCGCTCAAAGTCGGCTCGCCGATCACGACGGGCCAACTCGACGGCGGTCTGCACAAGGTCACGGTCCGAGTCCCCGCGGGCTCCACGGCCAAGTCGCTCAAAGTCGACATTCGCCGCCCGACCGGGGTCGCGTCGACGATTGAGATTCTCCACGCCGCGCCGTAACGCATAGAAAGGCTGAGGGGGCAAGGGAAATTGCCCCCCGAAGTTTCGCAAAAAGTTTGGCTTTTTTTGCCCCAAATGGCGCCACCAAATTCGTAAAATTGGGGGGGGACCGCGAAGACCGCTTCGCCCCCCGTAGCGCCTACCGCAAGCGCCCGCCCACAGGCGCATCGGTCGAAGCCCCCCGCCATAGCGAATGAACTTGGCAATCTAAGACCCCAGGTGGCAACCTAAGCCCTAGATAGTGGCCATCTAGGCCTTCTAGGCAGCCTAAAGAAAACAAGCTCTTTTTCAATCCACACCCGCAACATGATCACCTCAAGATGATCACCTGGCCCTAGATAGTGATCATCTTGATCATGTGCCAAAAACCAGCCCTTTTTGCAACAGTCATTTTCCGACATTGGTTTGGAAATGAACCGCTCGCACGAATGAGGAAATCGTCATGGCGTGGATCTTACTGATCATCGCCGGTCTCTTCGAAGCCGGCTGGGCGATCGGCCTGAAATACACCGAGGGCTTCACCAAGTTCTGGCCCAGCGTCCTCACGATTATCGCCATCGCCATCAGCATGTTTTTGCTCTCCGTCGCCGCCCGCACGCTCCCCATCGGCACCGCTTACGCAATTTGGGTCGGAATCGGAACGATCGGAGCGGTGATCTTTGGCGTCGTTTTGCTCGGCGAGCCAATGAATGCCGCCAGACTCTTTTTCCTCATTCTGCTACTTGTCGCCATCGTGGGCCTCAAAGCATCGGCCCACTGATCGAGATCGAAGTTCGTTGTCTTGTTTCTTGACGCTGTACCAAGCGGAGGATTCCGTGTAAGTTGCCAACAAAACGAGCCCTGGCGGAGGTTTCGGGCGGAGCTTCCGAGACAATTCCTTGAAAGATTCGGCGAATTTCGATGTTGGCAGTTCCGGCGCTCAGCAGCGTCCCTGGCATCTGCTGGCTTGGTCAGGAATGGGATTTCCGGCTTGGATAAGAGTCTTGGCGAAGAATCGCTTTGCCATCTCCCCTTCGCGACTAGCAGCCGCTTTTCTCATTACCTGTTTCAGTTTGTTTAATTCCTGCGCCGCACTAGTGCAGTCCCTGATCTTCGGCCGGCGCATTGCTCGCACGAAATTGGTCGATGATCCGATTTTTGTCCTCGGCCATTGGCGATCGGGCACGACCCTGCTGCACGAATTGCTCGTGTGCGATCCACGACATTCCTTCGTCCATACATACGCCTGCTTTTGCCCCAATCACTTCCTCGTAACGGGAGCGCTGACTTGGTTTCTCGGAATCTTCCTGCCGTCGCGACGTCCGATGGATGCAATGGAAATTCGCTGGGATAGCCCGCAGGAAGAGGAATGGGCGCTCTGCAACATGGGGCTGCCCTCACCTTATTTGACGATGCTATTTCCAAATCGCCCGCCGCAAGATCCTGAGTATCTCGATCTGCGCGGAGTGCCGCGCGAAGACGTGCAGCGATGGCAACAGAAGTTTCGTTGGCTCCTTCAGTGCCTGGCGGTGCGCGATTCGAGGCGAGTCGTGCTGAAAACGCCGCTCCACACCTCGCGCATTACAGTGCTGCTTGAACTTTTCCCCCGCGCAAAGTTCGTTCACATTGTTCGCAACCCCAGCGTAATTTTTCCGTCGACCGTGCATACGTGGCGGCAGCTTTACCGCTGGGAAGGAATTCAAGTTCCGCGTTACGATGGCTTAGAGGAATCAGTGCTGGCGACCTTTGAGCGGATGTACCGCGCGTTTGAAGAAGAAGTTTCGACGATTCCGCCGTCGCAGTTTTGCGAAGTTCGATATGAAGATCTAACTCGCGATATGCCGGGACAAATAAGGCGAATTTACGAGAAGCTTGAGCTCAAGGAATTCGATCAAGTGCTCCCACGAGTGCAGGAGTACGCCTCGAAAAAGTCAGACTACAAAAAGAATCGCTACGAGATCTCACCGGAAATGCGTGAGCAAATTCACCACCGCTGGCGGAATTACTGCGAGAAATATGGCTACCATGAGTGAGCAAACGGGGAAAAACGCACCTGCGGTGTTGATCACCGGCGCGTCATCGGGCATTGGCGCTGCTTGTGCGCTCGATCTAGCGGCTCGCGGGTTTCGTGTTTTTGCTGGCGTGCGAAAGCAATCCGATGGGGAGAAATTGCTCCGCGAATCGAAGGGCAATCTTGAGCCGGTTCGTCTGGATGTTACCGAACCGCATTCGATCGAGGCTTCCGCCGCCAAATTAAGTGAGTTGTTGGGCGATTCAGGGCTGGCGGGACTAGTGAATAACGCTGGAATCGTCCAAGCCGGACCACTGGAGCTCATCTCTCCAGCTGATTTCCGTCGGCAATTCGAAGTCAACGTGTTCGGCGCTCATGCGGTGACACAATCGGTGTTGCCGTTGCTGCGACGCGCCAAAGGTCGATTGGTTTTTGTAGGCTCGATTAGTGGCAAGATCACGCCTCCTTATTGGGGCGCCTATGCCGCTTCAAAACATGCGCTCGAAGCAATGGCGGATGCCTGGCGCATGGAACTCCGAACTTGGGGCATCCCAGTTTCGATCATCGAGCCCGACGGCGTGAAGACGCCCATTTGGAACAAGGTTGATCAAACGGTAATTCAAAATGGAGCCAACTTGGAATTAACTCGGCTCTATGAAGCGGAATTGGCTTGCGTTCGGCAGGCCAGCGCACAAATGGCGCGAACCGGAATGCCAGCAAGCCGAGTGGTAAATGCGATTCGCCATGCACTTTGTTCTCGACGACCGAAACCACGCTACCCAGTGGGCTACCGCACCCGTTTCGCACATTGGGCGACGGCCAATTTGCCTACTTCGGTCATCGATTATTTCCTCCGCCGATCTATGAACTTGCCATAAGGGAGCCTACCTTAAGAGAAACTTTGTCCTGACCGGCTGACGCGGCCCTGTCTTGACGAACCGCCGCTCGTCGCAAAGGAAATCGCCAGTGCATTCTCGAATCCTCGATGTTTGTAGCTACTTGCCAGAGCAAATCGAGACCAATGAAGATTTAAGTCGGGAATACCCCGATTGGGACATGTCGAGAATTGGCGAGAAGACCGGGATTCATTCCCGGCATCGAGCGTCGCCAGAGCAAACAGCGAGCGACCTGGCGCGACTGGCGGCGTGCAAGTTACTGGAGCGAAGCCCAACGCCACGAGAAGAAATTGATTATCTAATTTTCAGCACGCAGACCCCTGATCATTTTCTTCCATCGAATGCCTGCATCTTGCATAAAATGCTCGGACTGGGAATGAATGTAGGGGCAATCGATATTAGCCCAGGATGTTCTGGCTATGTGTATGGACTGCAATGGGCGGATAGCTTAATTGCCAGCGGCGCGGCGAAGCGGGTGTTACTCGTTACAGCGGATACTTATGGAAGGTTTGTAAATGCTGCAGATCGAACGGTGCGGACTCTATTTGGTGACGGCGCCAGCGCCACCTTAATTGGGCCCGCAATTGAAGGTGACTCTGGCGGGATCGGTAGCTTTGTCGTGGGCACCGACAGCCGCGGCACGGAAAGCCTCATCGTTCCCGCTGGCGGATTTCGTTTGCCGCATTCCAGTTCGACGGCCGCCGAAAAAACCGACGCCCAAGGCTCCGTGCGCAGCCAAGACAATTTATTCATGGATGGCCAAGCGGTTTTTGCTTTCTCACTCAACATGGTGCCGCGAGTCATCAGCGACGTACTCGCCAAGGCAAGCTTAACTCGCGAGGCGATCGACTGGTTCGTCTTGCATCAAGCGAACAAATTCATGCTCGAAAACCTGGCCAAGGGCGCCAAGCTCCCCGCAAGCAAAATGGCATACCACATGGCCCAGGTGGGCAATACGATTTCATCATCGATTCCTCTGGTGCTCGAGGCGTATGTCGACGATGGTCGAATCAAACCTGGCCAGCGTCTATTGCTAGCCGGCTTCGGCGTAGGTTACAGTTGGGCTGCTTGCTTAATGACTTGGGGAAACGGCAATGCCGACAAAATTGGCGTATAAAATGAGACTGTAGCAACGATGCTGTTGTTTGCTGGTGACTTTCTGATTTCGATTTGCTATCTTTTCGGCCTTAATCGCACCAAGGAGGGTGAAGATGGCCGGACCTGGAGAATACTTGG
>JBKJSI010000851.1:0-3299 GCA_046595915.1 Pirellulaceae bacterium | reverse complement strand
GTGAAATTTGTCGTGTTTTAACGATCGCAAGATGCGCGCTGACAATTTCGTCAGCCGCACGGAGCGATTCTAATGGAAGTAGATAGTGCTATGAAAACCCGAAGGCTCAGTGGAATTGGCGTTGGTGCTTTGGCCCTCACCATCGCGATCTTTGGCGTGAGTGCTTTCGCCCTGCAAGCAGCACCGCAGGCCAAGAAGATTCCGCACACGGAGCACGACGCTGTAATGCAAGACTGCGCCAAGGCTTGCGCCGATTGTCAGCGAGCGTGCGACATGTGTGCAACTCATTGCGCGCATTTGCTTGCGGACGGCAAAAAGGAACAATTGGAGTGCTTAAGGCAATGCCAGGATTGTGCGTCCTGCTGTGTCGCGTGCGACCAAATTTGTGCCAGGGGTGGGCCACATGCCGCAGTGATGGCCGGTTGCTGCGTGAAGTGTTGTGAAGAGTGCGCTAAGGCTTGCGAAGCATTCCCAGACGACGCGCACATCAAGGCTTGCGCCGAAGAATGCCGAAAGTGCGAAAAAGTATGTAAGGGCATCGCCAAACAAATGGTAAGCAAATAGCTCCCAAATTCTGCCCCGAACAACAACTGAACCAACTTTCGTTTCGACAATGGCGGTCGGTTCAGCCGATTCAGGGTGGGTGTTTAGTACAGCAAAATCGGGCGCAAAACGCTCACCTTGCGCCCGATTCCGCGCGAAGGCTTCTCCTTCAAGCGTGAAAACACCTCCGGGCGGAGGGATTCATCCGAAGAAACATGTTTTTGGAATTAAAAGTGAGCTAGTGGCACATTTTTTGCACTTAATTCTTGCGGAAGTGATCGATTAGGAATTCGCTATGCTCCCGCATTTTCATCAAATCATCGCAGTCGCACTGCTCATTATCCAGACAGTGCCCTCCTTTGCTCAGCACTGTCATTACGCGAACTATGCCAACGCAGCTCGGACAACAGCTTCCTGTTGCCACCATGACAAAGGCCAATGTCCGCAGCAGAATCACCATTCAACTGCTCCTAGTGGCTGTCGATGCGCGCGTCAAAACGCTGGCGTCTTTAGCGTTAGGCGACTTGGTAGCCAACTTTCAAATCGAGTGGCCAGTCTTTCGGCTATTCGTCGAGACGTTCAGAATTGCTCGGCTGCTCCAAGTAGCAGCTCAAGCGTCGATTTGCCGACGCTTTTTCAGGGGCGACGTTTTCAAATCGCGTTCTGTGTCTGGCGATGCTAGTGGGTAAGCGGCGATTGCGCGCTTAGAGGCGCACATCTCTATCTGATCAATCGTTTGCTTGCCAGAGTGGCGTGAACTCTAGGTGTGTTGAATATCCAGTTCTTTGTTGAATTCAATTTAGAGGACATTTTCTATGAAAAAGATTGCCCAGCTGACATATTGTTTGGCAGCCATGTTTCTGTGTTCGGCAGCGCTCATGGCCCAGGTGCCAGATCCGTCGCGAGTTAAGGGATTGGATCAAGCGCTCGCTGGACACACACATCAGATCTACCAGCAACATGCCCGTGACAATTCCCAGATACTCTACTATTACAGCCAATCTCAGCAGCCGATTCCGAAAGTGGAAGCCCAAACTGTGGTGACTTCGGTGCAGCGTGACCTAACCGCATCCGACAAGGCGCTTGCCAAGCTAAAAGCTGAGCATGCGAAGGAACCAGAAGTCGTCAAGCAAATCGCTGAAATCGAAAAGCATCACAAAAAGGTGCATGAGGTTTGCAGCATGGCCTCGGAGCATTGTGCAAAGGATCATGGCGACCAGACAGCGATTGGCAATTGCTGCTCGGCCATGTGGACTGAGCTGACGGCGGCGCAGAAGGAAACCGAAAAATTGCTGAAAATGCTGAAGCTCGAAAAGCTTGAAACCCCCAAGACGGTGGCGGCTCCGACGGTTGCCAAATAGTCTCGATCTTCGAACGATGCAAAGCTCTGCGTCCTGTGTTTTATGCGGGAGGCAGAGATTTCTGCTGTAGAACCAATCAACTCTATTTGAGCTGATTGCACAAAGTGATATGACCCGTCTAATTACAAGTCGGGTCCACCGAGCCGCTTGACGGGTTAGCGGGAGCTTGGGCGGGGGAAGCTGGCAGTGTTCCTGCGAGGATGATTGTTGGTGTCAATGGCAGCCCGCGTAGTGCTGAGATTAGGGTAAGCGATGTCCTGCGCGATGGCAGAAACCACTTCAAGCAGTGTGAAATGATTCGAATGAAGAACCAATATCCGTTTGTAACGGAAACTGATTAGCTTCCTAACGATCTAGGAAATTAGCTCGAACCCTGATCGTGAAAGCCCCTCGTTATTGACCGCTAAAATCAGGCTTAGTCCATTCACATTGCAACAAGTTGCCTGCCTGTATAAACTTAGAAGCTCTGCACCCAAAATTCTCGCAGCAATTCGCAATGCGAAACTTATTCATACTTCTGTGCCTTTTCTCAGTGGTTGCCTGCCCGTATGAATGCGCGGTCAAGCAATTCGCTTTGAGGGTATCA
The DNA here is from genome assembly GCA_046595915.1 of Pirellulaceae bacterium. Lineage (GTDB taxonomy): Bacteria > Planctomycetota > Planctomycetia > Pirellulales > Pirellulaceae > JBKJSI01. The sequence continues at coordinate 809 of JBKJSI010000851.1, read as the reverse complement.
GCCATAGAAGTAAGGGAAGCGTGCTCCGAGGGCTGCTGCTCAAATCGCAAACATGGGCACAACGACGAAGAGGCCCCGGCAACGCCGACACCCCAAAAAGATGGATTATGTTGCGTTTGTGAGGGTGTCGCCCTCGCCTCGTCATCTTCAGTCGATCTTGATGATTTGGCCGATAGCGTAGACGTGGCTTGGCTCAGCTTCGAATTTGAACCTGTTAGCGTCGTCTCAATTTCGTCGAAACAAGACGATTGCGCCCTTCCCTTGCTTTCGAGGGATAGTCAATCCCTGCGGATCGCGTTGCGCTCATTGCTTATTTAAGCGAGCGATTTCTTTCGTGCGCGTCGCATTGACTCTTTTCATCTGAGTCAATTGAGTCGTCAGCTCTGCCTCCAGCTGAGGCATGTTGCAATTCACCTGTACGAGAATGATCTGTGTTTCGACTGCGCTTGTTGCCCTGGGAATATGGTATTCGAAATCTGTTCCGCCGTCCGGCGCGAAGTGGACTCACGCTTTGCGCGCTTACGACCGTTGTTCTGCTCGTGCTCGTTGTAGTCGCATTTATTCGTGGCTTGGAAAGCTCACTCGCCACGAGTGGAGACCCGCAAGTCGTACTCGTTTATTCCATTGGCGCCGCTGCGGACATTGAGAACTCCGCAATCCCTGCACGCACCGCATCGCTGCTCTCTGCAAGCTTAGAGGGCATTGAGAAACGGTTTGGAACGAGTTTCGTTGCGCCTGAACTCTATATCGGTACGAAGGTCCGATTCAGCGAAGATACCCCCGGAATGTTTGGAATCGTTCGCGGCGTC
>JBKJSI010000626.1:0-2704 GCA_046595915.1 Pirellulaceae bacterium | reverse complement strand
CGGCGAGCGGCGAGGCGGCGCTCAAGCAGACCTTAGTTAAATATGGTCTGCTCTAAGCGATTGCCCTCAACCGATAGACGACATTGCACAATGCAACTGCGACGAAGTTGCTTAATTTTTCTCAGGCGGATAGATCACTTTCCAGTCGTTCTCCATGTCGACCACTGTCCAGCCTTGAGCGGCAGCTTCATCGAGCCCTTTGTCGAGTTTGCCGACGAATGACTTGCGGTCGTATTGCCATTCGCGCTTTGCGTCCGTGTGATGAACGTAGAGACAAAAACGCGAACCTCCGCCGGCCGCAGTCCACTGGAGCATTTGCAGATCACCATCGGAGTTCCCAAACGCGGCGATGGGACGACGGCCGATGTGCTGGTTGATGGCGACAGGCTTGCCTTCCTTATCGTCGTAAAAGTTTAGCTCCGGCAAGCGTGTCAGCACAGGCTTGCCGTCCCGCATCTCGAACTTGGTCTTTACACTACTACCGATAACCTGTTCAGGCGGGATTCCATAGACCTTGCCGGCCCAGGGCCGCATGAACTCGATTCCGCCGCCCGAGACGATGTAGATCTTAAATCCATTGGCGCGCAGATAATCGAGGACTTCGAGCATCGGTTGGAAAACCAACTCGGTGTAAGGGCGTTTAGTCGTTGGATGCCTCGCGGTGGCAATCCAATCCATCACAATTTTCTCATATTCCTCGGTGGTCATGCCGGTGTGCGTGGCCATGATGATCTCGGCAAGCGCCTTTTCGCCTCCCGCTAAAGCGCCTTTGAGATCGCCCTGGAGAATCGAAGCGAACGGAGCCTTTTCTTTCCAATCGAGATGCTTCGGCGATAGGACATTTACCCGGTCAATTGCAAACAAGAGTTGGAAGTAAACCGGCTGTTCAGACCACAGCGTCCCATCGTTGTCAAAAGTCGCAATCCGCTCCGCCACCGGCACAAAATCGGGCGAGCCTTCCTTCGTCACTTTGGCGACAAAATCAAGAATCGACTGCTTCGATTTGCCTTCATTCCAAGAAGGCAGTGGATCAGCCGCGCGAGCGGTCGCGAAAAATCCTACGAAAGCGATGAGCACCATTGCAATGGTTCGGGTCATATCGATTCACCTACAAGATCATTGATAATAGATGCGGCGCGCATAAAAAAATCAGGCGACTCAACGAGGAATCGCCCGACTTTAGCTTTGAACACGACTACTTGCCAGCATGCGCCTTCGCGGCCGCCTCAATCTGTGCTTTCACAGCCTCCAAATTAAAGCTCGAGCCTTTCTGCATCGGCGGATATTCGATCGCGGTCATCGCCAGTTTGGCGACTTCCTCTTGAACGAACACAAATCGCCAGAACTCATACTGAAACCAAGAGAAATAGTTCTGTGAGCCTTCGAGCGTTCCATTCTTGGGATAGTCCAATCGCTCAAAGGGATCGAGACGAAGGTTGGTAAGTACCGGAGCGTCAACCTGCGCCTTGCTGCCGACCCAACCACCGGGCTGATCGATGAAGCGATACTTGAAATCGCCTAACCGAACGGCGCCAAGCGTGCTTTCACCAAAGTAAAAGATCTCGTTGCGAGCCGACGGCCCCTTGCCGGTCAGCATTGGCAACTGGTTATACGAATCAAGGTGATTCTTATAAGTCTTCTCGCCGATCTTCTTCCCCTTCAGAAGTTCTTCCTTGATGTTCGGATTGCCCGCGGCGGCTACGAGCGTCGGAAACCAATCAAGGCCCGACATAATGCCATTTTCAACCGTGCCAGCGGGAATTTTCCCAGGCCAACGAACCATCGCAGGCGCACGAAATCCACCTTCATAAATGGTTCCCTTCTGTCCCTTAAACGGCGTGTTACCGCCATCGGGCCAGGTGAAGGTCTCGGTGCCATTGTCCGTCGTGAAGACGACGATCGTATTGTCATCGACGCCCATGTCCTTGAGCTTCTGCATCGTAGCGCCGACGATATCATCGAGCTCAGCCATGCCCGCTTCATGCATCGACCAACCATTTTTCGAATTGCGCATCTTCTCGTACTTCTCGGAGAGATGCGTGACAATGTGCATGCGGGTGGGATTCAAGTACAAAAAGAAAGGCTTATCCTCCGCCTTCGCCTTGTCCACAAACTTGAAAGCCAAGTCGCGGATTTCATTGTCGATCGTCTTCATCCGATCAGGATAAAGCGTGCCGGCGTCTTCGATCTTTTGCTTGCCGACTTTGCCCCAGCGAGGCATCACCGTCGCATCATCCTTATCAGTGGCCCAACTATGAACCATGTTGCGTGGGCCAACGCGGTCAAGCAGTTCCTTTGGATAGCCCGGGTGCGCCGGATCTTCCATCGCATCGAGGTGATACAGATAGCCAAAGAACTCATCGAAGCCATGAACCGTGGGCAAGAACTCGTTGAGATCCCCCAAATGGTTCTTACCAAACTGGCCTGTTGCGTACCCCAGATCCTTCAGCGCAGAGGCAATCGTGCAGGCCTGCGCAGGCATGCCAATTTTCGCGCCCGCTTGGCCAACGGTCGTCATGCCGGTGCGAATCGGCAACTGACCCATAATGAACGCCGCGCGACCCGCCGTGCAACTCGCCTCGGCGTAGTAATCGGTAAAAAGCATGCCCTCTTTAGCAAGCTTATCAAGGCTCGGTGTTCGACCTGCCATCATCCCTCGATGGTAGGCGCCAATATTCCAAATGCCAATGTCATCACCCATGAT
>JBKJSI010000383.1:0-4184 GCA_046595915.1 Pirellulaceae bacterium | reverse complement strand
ACATGTATTTGTACAGATCGGACGCGACGGTTTTGTCGATGTAAGGATGGCGTTCCTTCGTGCTGAAGATGATGTGCAGCAGCACGCAGTCGAGCGACTGAGGCATGGGGTTAGGGCGGGCCTTTGGCCCTTTTGGGGGTTGTGGGCGGCTGGGTTCCTGGGCGTGCGCGGGAGTACCCGCTCCTGCCCAGGCTACGATAGGTCGGGCCGTTGGCCCTGTTGCGGTTTGTGGGCGGCTGGGTTCCTGGGCGTGCGCGAGAGTACTCGCTTCTGCCCAAGCTACGATATCTCGGACCTTTGGCCCTGTGAAACACGCGTCTTTCAGGTTAGTTGCATAAGCTCGCGAATCAAGAAATTTGAGTTTGAGCGCGACGCTCGGTAGACTTTGTCGCTGTGGTTCATATTCTCGCATGCTTGGGACTGTATGGCATCCCCTACTGCTACTGACGATGCTATCGCGCCGGTCAAGGTTGATATGGCGGGGCGGTTGGCGTTTCGGTCTTCGTTTCCGGTGCTTTGGCGTTGGACGAGTACGATGTGTGGGCTGCTCGGGGCGGGGATTTATCTGTTTAGTATGTTTCTGGGTCGGCCGGTCTCCGCGCCGCCTACGATTGGGTTGGCGATTTTGATTTCCACGATGTTCGCTGCGGCGGCGCTGCTGTTTCCGGTTTATGTGCTCTCAGGAGGGATTCGCTGCTACGACTTTTTTGGCTTCTATCAGACGATCGATTGGGATGAGATGGGGGAGATGAAGGTGTCCAGCATGCTGGGGCTTAAGTATTTGGTGGTGAATCGAGTGAAGAAGCCGGATCAGATTTGGATTCCGCTTTATTTGTATGATGGAGCGGGGTTTAAGGGGGCGGTGCGGGAGCGGGCGGGGAAGGGGCATGGGCTGGTGGAGGCGCTGGAGCGGTATAGCTGAGCTGTTGTGGTTACTTGGTTGTTGTTGCGGCTTTGTTGGTGCTGGTGAAGTTTCTCTTTCCGCCTTCGAACATCCCCTTTTCGTAGAGAGTTAATTCACGACCTGGAACGGCGTCAACGAAAGCTTGAGCGATTTCGTCTGATAAGTCGCCGGTGAAGATTGCAGTTTTGAGCGATGGCATGTTTTGTAGCGCGGAGAGACTCTCTGCGTCGACTTGCGTTTCGCTGAGGTCGATCTCTTCTAGTTTTGGACATTTGGCGAAGCTCGCTATGTCGCCATCGACTCGTGGAAAAGCAGATTGAATGACCAATTTTCGCAATGCGGGATTCTTTGATAGCGGCGTGATTTCCATTTCGAGCGAGTCGTGGAAACTCTTGATAACAATGCGTTCCATTTTCAGCCGCACCAATTCGGCGAGCACCTCATCGTCGAACTTGCACACGTACAGCTCGAACTCCATCAACTGAGGCATTTGAGCAAGCGGCGTGAGCAGTTCCGCCTCGACCGTCATTTCCATAAGCCCCAGCTTCGTGATGGAGCGAGATTTGCACAGAGTGTGCATAGTTTCCAAGGTGACTCCACTTTCGCCGACGAACAAATCCGTGAGTGATGGGTTTTTTGCGATCGCGGCCATTGTTTCCAAGTCAACCGGATGGAGGCGGAAGTCCTTCAGCCCCGGCTTGCTTGCAATGAGGGGCATCGCGCCCGGTTCCACTGGGCCGAGGGTCGCAAAAATGCAGGTTCGTAGTTGAGGAATCGCATAAATGTTCCTTGCGTCTTCCATCGTCAAGGAATCGATCTGGCCGATGAGCTCTTGTAACCCGTTCACATCGCGGAACTGCTTGAAAGTGGGGCGGACTGTTGACCAATTGGAATGGACGTAGAGCGACTTCATCTCCGCGTAGGCCCAAGGATGGATTTGTTCTCTGGCGAACAGGATCCAAGACGATTTGGTGGGACCGGGGACAACGCCTCTGTTCCCGAAATTGCCATTGCACATGAATGATCGTTTATCAAACAATGCTATCGCTTTTTGGTGGCGCTGGGCGTCGTAATAGACTGTGACGACTCCATTCGTCGTCAGAGCCAGAGCGATGCTGACCAGAGTTGTTACGATCAACATGGTTCGCAATGAGAATCGGAATCGCATGGTTCACCTGCTTGGGCATGTTGCATGATTAGTAGATAGGTTTCCGAGTGGGGATGCAATCGAATGAGAGGTTGGCCGGGCCGTGTTTAGAAAACAAAACGGGTTGGATCTTGCGTGATAGCAAGGGTTTTGCGCCGTTTTTTGTTTTCGAAACACAGCCACACGTCTATTTGCACTTGCACACATTCGAGCCGTGTCCAAACGCTCTTTCGGCGGAGCGAAAGGCGACATTGTTTTACGCCAGGCCTTACCCGGCTGGGGAATCGTCGATTACTTGCCAGGCGCGGCGGAGGGTTTCTAGGACCGGTTTGGGGCGAAGGAGATAGTCTGGTTCTACGCCGAAGTTGAGGCGGACTAGGGGTTGGAATATGTCGCGGTCTACGCAGCGGACGATTTCGGCTAGTTCGCTTTGCACGGCGCTGGCGGCTACTACTAGCGGGATGGAGCGGCCGGAAAAACTTCCTCGGCGGGAGGCTTCGATTACCTCTGGCGGGATTTCTAGGGCTTTCCAGATTTCTAGGTCGACGTCGCGTTTCCATTCGAAGATGCTGGTGGCTGCGCCGGTGTCGGTGGGTGGGGAGTAGTCGACTAAGCGGCGGCCGTTGTCGTCATAGATGAGAGGCAACGTTAATGCGGCGCCGCTGAGGCGGGCTTCGATGACTTCTTTGGCGGCGTCGCGCCAGGAGATTTCGCGGCCGTCGGGGAGTTGGAAGCGGCGGTCGGGTGGGTACCAGAAGATGTCGCCGACGTAGGCGTCTTTGATCATGCGGAGGCGGAGCGTGCGCTTGGCGCCTCCTGGCATCCATTTCTCGAACCAGGCGGGATAGGCGCGGGAGAGGAGTGAGTGGCCATAGGCGTGGTCGAACTCGGCGTCGAAGGTGACGATGAGGGCTTTGGGGGCGGGGACGCGGTCTCGCTGTGAGGTTGTTTCCGTGAGTTCGAAGCCGAGGATGCGCCCGTCGGATTGGAGGATGCGGGCGCGGCTGGGATGACGGTCGAGGAGTGCGTCGACTTCGAGCATGCCGCTGAAGGGGCCGCCTTGGGTGGTGCGGTACATGACTTCGATCGGGAGGAAGCCATAGAGTTTGGCGCGGAGGAGTTGGTGCGAGGCGAGTTGCCAGATGCGTTTCCACTGGGCGACGACCCACTCGGCGATGCGGGCGTTATCGGATTCGACTTCAACTTCGGCAGACATGAGGAGGCCGTTGCGCGCGGCGAGGCCGATGCGGATTTGGGGGTCGTAGCGCATTTGTTCGGCGATGGCGAGTGTGAAGGGTGGGAGTTGGTCGATGGCGTCGATGCGACCGGGGCCGCGGGGGGCGGCTTCGGGAGTGGAGATTGGTTTTTTGCCGAGGAGGTAGGAGCGGAGGCGGGTTAGGAGGGACATGGGGGTGGCTTTCTTATGAAGTGGTGAGCGTGTTTTGAAAAGCTTCCAGTTGCGGAGCAACAGGGCTACGGAAACGCGGATGCGTAAATGCGGCTACGTTGAACGCGGGAGGATGATTGGGTCGCGGCCTAGGATGGGGGTGTAGTTGGTTAGGGTGGGGAGTTGGTCGCGGCTTTCGTAGGCGCTGGGGATGGTGAGGGCGCCGCTTCGGATTGATTGCAGGTTTGCCAGCGCGATGGTGTTGAGTTCGGTGAGTTGAGTGGGGGCGGGGTCGCCTCTTCTTGTTGCTAAGAGGTAGGCGGCTAGGGCGGCATTGGTTTGTTTGCACCAAGGGTTGCCCATGAGGGACTGGGCGTCGTAGCGGAGAGCGAGGTAGGCCATCATTTGATTGGCGGCGCGGAGGATTGCGTTGTCGATGAGGGCTTCTTCGGCGGGAGAGAGTGTGCCGCTCGTGTCGTCGTCGACGCTATTGAGAACGTCGGCGGCGGACCAGAGGGTTTCGACGTCTTCGCGGAGGCAGAAGTAGATTTGGGAGGTGGGGGCGGGGGTTGGGAGGGGTGGTAGGGCCATGATGGTTGCTCGCTTGGGTTGAGGTGGAGTTTAGAAATGGGAAGCTGTGTTATGCATTCAAGACGCGTGGACTCTTTTCAGTAGATGGAGCGGAGAGTTGCGTCTTGAATGCAAAACACAGCCACACAGTTTCATGGGATGCGGCGCGTTTTTTA
>JBKJSI010000218.1:0-6399 GCA_046595915.1 Pirellulaceae bacterium | reverse complement strand
GCCCAGAAACTTTGGTGCTGAATCGTCAATTCGACACCAACGAAGTCCATGGCGCGGCCGCCACTTTGGTCGTGCCAGACGGTAGCGTAATCCCCGAAGGCGCCACGATTCATGTGGGCGACGGCCTCAATGCGGTCACTCTCGAATTTGACGACCTGTCGATTGACGATGGTGTTCGTCCCGGCAATATCAAGGTTCCTTACACACCGGGTGCGCCCCCTTCCGTGATTGCCGCGGCGATTCGCGATGCGATCAACTCGACGGCGGTCAGGAGCAAACTCGGCGATCTTTCCGCGGGACTCTCCGACGGCGCCGATGGCGCGGGAGTGGCGACCTTCACTCCGACGGAAGGCACACAGTCGCCGAATAACGATATTTACAACCCGCTCACTTTCCCCGCGGCGCCAAACGCGATCGACGCGCGGACGCTTGCCGATTTCACCACTGCTCCTAGTGCAAGAATTGGCGATAACCCAAGCAAGATCGGTGTTAATGCAGATCGGGACGTTGATCTATTTGTCTTCAATGGTCGTGCTGGCGTTCCGGTGCAATTCCGGGCGGATGCCTTCACGATTGGCTCCGCGCTCAATCCGTTGATCCGCATTTTCGATCCCGCGACCGGCACCCAGCTGGCAATGGACGACAACAGCGGACCGGGCAATGACGCTTTGATCGTATTCACTCCGAAATTGACTCAGACCTATATCATCGGAGTCAGCGCTTCGGGGAATAGCGCCTATACGATTAGCAACGTCAACTCTAGCAGTGCGGGCGGATCGACCGGTAATTATCGCCTTACTTCTCTGGGTCTCGGCAGCACCAGTAACAAGGTGAATCTCTTCGCCTCGAACCTGCTGGTTACCGGGACGCTTAATGAACAGGGCCTGCCGCTTGATTCGTCCACCGTGCGAAACAATACGCAAGCATTTAAGGATCAGATCGGCCAGACGAATGACGCGATCCCGTTAGCCGGCCAACCGGGCTCGACGATTGCGATGACCTTGCCGACCTTCAGTGGAACGGGCCGCATTGGCGACAATTCGGCGGTGCTTCCAGGTCGCGATGTTGATCTCTTTAGCTTCCAAGGCACTGCGGGCCAAAAGATCGCGATTGAGGTTACCGGAGAGCACAACCAATCGCTGAAACCGGTCGTACGAGTGTTCAATGCTGCTGGGGTTCAGCTTGGCATTGCAACTCCAAGTCCAACAAGTGGTCCTTCGGAACGGACGCTGCTTGACTTCAACGTCCCTGTCACCGGAATCTATTATGTTGGTGTGAGTGGGGCGGGCTACGACAATTACGACCCATTGATCGCGAATAGTGGAACTCCAGCGAATCTCCAAGGCGCGACGGGCATCTACTCGATCCTCGTTCGAGACGCTGTTTCGCCGGTTGGGGTTGGCGCCGTGGCGACCGACGCTCTCGGTGACGGTAAGGGGGATACGAATGACACCCGCGCCACGTCGATCGATACGACTGGTAAACTGTCGTTCGCAGGCACCGCTTTGATTGGCGACAACATCAACCTCGCTATTCCCGCGAATGATGTCGACGTCTATAAGTTCGGCGCCCGCTTCGGCGACGTGTTTAGGATTCGCGCCGATGCGACAGCCGGTTCGACTTTGATTCCACAAATTCGCATTCTCGACTCCAACGGGTTTGTGGTTTCGGGCGCGGGAATCTTAGTTGCGGATACGATCGGCGGCTTTATCTTTACGCCTCCGCAAGCCAGCTTTGGCATCGGAAACAATAACAACGTCTTCTACATTGAAGTCAGCGGATCGGCGGCCTCCACCGGCGGCTATCGACTCCAATATCAGAACCTCAATGTTCCCGAAGTCATTCGCACCATTCGCTACAACGAGTTGAAAGACACCGCGAAGGTGCTTGACTTCTTTGATCCGAATGTGAGCACCTATCTGCTCAATCGTACGAGCATGGAGGGGGACTCCAACCTTAAGCGCGATCAAGGGCAGATCGTTATCGAAGCCAATCGCATTTCGAAGTCCTCAGAATTCGGTCTCGACTTTGACGCTGGCGCCCGCTCTAACGGCAGCCTCAACCCCCATCAGGGTTCAGCTTCCGTGTTGCGTGAGCCGAACTTGAGTCGCACCGCTCCCGGTGTGGTTGCAGTGAACAACGTGGTCTTTGGGAACCTTCAAGGAGCGATTCAAGTTAGCGGCGTGAACAATCTGGCTGGCGATCCGCCTGGCTCAGTTCCGTTCGCACGCATCGTCAACAACACGCTTTATGGCGTGGGTGGTCGTCTCGCGGCTTCGGGTTCCAACGACGATGGTATTTTGGTCACCGACAACGCCTCGCCAACGCTGCTGAATAATATCGTGGCGAATTTCGCTCGCGGTATTAACGTCTCTGCGAACTCGCAAACCACAGTTCTCGGCGGAAATCTGTACAAGGGTAACCTCGTCGACTCGAACTTCGGCCTTGGCGCCGCGGCGATCGTGCTTGGACCTACCCCGACCAATCCTGTCGACGAACCGCTCTTTATCAACGCTGGTAAGGGGAACTTCTATCTGGAAGACGGATCGAAGGCGATCGACAGCTCGGTCGATTCGCTGGCAGATCGAAACGAACTGGTAACTTTGCGTAATCCGCTCGGCATTCCGCTGTCGCCGATTCTTGCTCCAGACCTCGACGCAACCGGACAAGCCCGCGTTCCCGCGAGCCCGACGGCCAACGTCTTCCGAGATCGCGGCGCCATCGACCGATCGGACTTCAGCGGCCCAACCGCGACCGTCATTAATCCGCTCGATAATGATGCAGCGGGAGTCGATGTCGACCTGCGGCAAAACGTCGTTCGAGTTCCTGCCACGACGGTACTCACCAGCTTCATCATCCAGCTCTTCGACAGTCAAGATCTCAACGATCCGGTGCGCGGCACAGGAGTGGATACGGAAACCGTCGATGCCAACAAAGTGCAGGTCTTCCGCGATGGAAGTCTGCTCGTTGCAGGCGTGGACTATTCGTTTAGCTTCGATTCGACCAACAAGCAAATTCGCCTGATTCCGCTACCAGGCATCTGGCAGCAGAATTCGGCTTACGTCATCAAGCTCGATAATTCCCAGGCCACCGGCATCAAGGATCTTGCCGAGAACCCGCTGCAAGCGAATAGCTTGACGGGCGAAACGATCTTCCAAATCTTCATTGGAAATGGGTTCGACTATGGTGATGCTCCCGCGCCTTATCCAACGGTCATTACGGAAGATGGCGCCCGTCATATTTACTTCCCCGATATTCGACTTGGCAATCTGGTCAATCCGAAGGCCAATGGTCTGCCCAGCATCGGCGCCGTTGCCGACGTCGATGATGATGGCGTGACGTTTACTCGGACTTTGATTCCGGGTGGACAAGGCGCCGTCATTGTGCAGCCTTCCGTGAATGGAAATTTGAGTGCATGGATCGACTGGAACCAGGATGGAGACTGGGCTGACCCAGGCGAACGAATCTTCAACAATCGCGCGGTGGTTGCGGGTTCAAACTCTCTCACCTTCCCCATCAGCACCCAGGCTCAGGGCACGTTGTTTGGGAATACCTATGCTCGGTTCCGGTTCAGTACGGACACAATTTCCGGAGTGACCGGCACTGCGACCGATGGTGAAGTGGAGGATTACCAGGTCACCGTTACCAAGAGCAGCTGGCAAAACCAGAATGGCGGCAAGTATGGCAACTTGAACGTCTCTGATGACTACCTGCCCAATGGTAAGCCCAAAATCTCGGCCTTCGACTTGCTCCAAGTCATCGCGGAGATCAATGCGAATGGCATTTATCAGCTACCAGATCCCCCAACTCCAGGCTTCGCTCCTCCTCCGTTCTATGATGTGAATGGCAACGGCGGTATCGATCCTGAAGATGCGCGTTTGATCCTCGAATTCCTCGACAATCCGCCATCCGATGCGGGCGGCGAATCGGGTTCGGGAACTCGGCCACTGTTCGTTAGCGGAAACTCTGGCGGAAACGCAGGGGGAGAATCAGCTGGCGGCGGCGTGCTGAATGTCGGCATTTCGTCGAGCGTCGGTTCTTCATCGAACTCGACCAACAACGTCATTGCGGCTTCGGCCCCGACGGCGACGGGTTCGGTTGCCAATCGCCAAGTGGTGAGCCCGCTCAGGGCTGCGGCGCGACGTGATGAAGCTGCCTCAACACCAGCGATCGCTCAAACGAATTTTAGCGGTCAAAGTGCTGAGGAATTTGACAGCCTGTTGTCGGTTATTGCGGGTGGCAGTTCCAAGAAGAAGAGTGGCGTCTCAGCGACGGACTCGATTTTTGGCGACATGGCCTAAGCCGACATTGAGCCTCATCAGGATATGAGGCTCACGGATCCAACGTCTCCCCTTTTTCCTTGGAAGAAGGGGAGGGAGGGTCGAGTGGATTTTGGGGAGTGTAGCGGCGAAACCTTCGGAAATGCCGCAGGGAAGGGCGATTTGAAGCCGGCGATTGCAAGGTTTTTGCAGTCGTTCGACTAGGATCGAAAGGATAGTTCTTCCACGTCTCCCACAGGGCGGTGATTCGCCGTATGGCTAATTGGCTATCAACTCGCTACTTCACTCGCCGTAAAGCGGAGTCCGCGTTTTTTCGCGTTCCCGTTCGTCGCTTGCGGTTGGAGACATTGGACGGGCGCGATCTGTTTTCGAATGTGCCGCTGGGCGCTGCCGCCGATGATACCGGCGAGTTCATGCTTGGTGATGTCACGGTTAATGTGGTGTTGTTTGAATCTGATGGAACAAGTAACGCGAACACCGAAAACTGGACGCCTTCACAAATATCGCAGGTGAAGCAGAAAATTGAGCAAGGGATGCAATGGTGGGTTGATTCTCTGCATAGCATTAGCCCCAATGCCTATTTGAATTTCGATTTCGACTACACCTTTGCCGATACGCCGATCTCTATCCCCTATGAACCGATCAGTCGGCCGTCCGATGATTATCCGCTTTGGGTCGATGAATTTCTCAACCACGTGGGTTTCCTTTCCACGACTCCCGGAAGCACGACCAACGATGACGTTCAGGCATACAACAACCACTCGCGAATTGCGCAGGGCACGAATTGGTCTTTCACGATCTTCGTGGTGAATAATTCCAACGATGCGGACAAACAGTTCGACCCCAGCGGATCATTCCTGAAGGCCTTTGCCTTCGCGGGCGACAAGTTTTTCGTCATGCCTGCGGATCGCCCGGTGAGCTCGATCGCGCATGAAACGGGGCACATGTTTTGGGCTGCCGATGAATATGCCGGCGGCGATCATTATTCCCTGCACCGTGGCTATTACGACACGCAACTGCTCAACGCCGCTGATGGCAATCCTAACCCTGCGGGACGGCTGCCGAGCTTGATGGCTTCGGATGCGCTGTTTAACGATGCCTTTGCCAATCACACGAGCGCGCCTTCTACTCTGGCGATGATTGGTTGGCAAGATAGTGATAACGACGGCATTTTTGACGTGCTCGATGTTCCGTTCACGTTGCGGGGCAGCGGTTCTTTTGACGAAACCACTCGGGTTTACCACTTCAACGGTGATGCCTGGGTCAATACGCTTCCCAACAAGAACACCGAAGGTACTCGCAACGACCTGACGATCAATAAGCTTCGAGAGATTCAATATCGCATCGATGGCGGCGCCTGGACGACGCTCCTGACCACGGATGACTACAAGAAAACGCTCAATGTCACCACGCCGGCGCTCCCTGCTGGACCACATCAGATCGAGCTGCGCGCGATCGATACTCGCACCGGCGTGACTTCAAACATCTTTTTGGGCGGCACAGATCGCCCCAGTTCGACACTAGATGCTGGAATTGGGGGATTTGTTTACCGCGACCTCGATGGTGATGGAGTTTGGGACGCAAACGAACCGGCATTGCGGAACTGGGAAGTCACTCTCCAAACCTCGGGCGGTGCGCCGATCGCGACTCCAGGTCGTGTTGAGCCAGATCAGTTTTCTGAGAGCGCAGTGCTGAATTCCGCCGTCAGCGGCGTGACACTTTCGTCAATCGGCGACGGCGTCGCGAATAATCAAGTCGTGGCGACAACTAGCGCGTCTGCCGCGACGGGAACTAAAGCGTTTGCCCATAAGATCACGGGTACCCAAGTCTCGGCCGATTGGACGGAATTGACCCGACGGTTGCGAGCTGACTTCACCAGCCCGACCAATCAAGTGCGGCTCGACGCATTTGGCGTCGCAGCTGGCTCGATTGGCCGACTTGAGATTTATTCAGCGAGCAATGTCTTGCTCGGCCGATATACCACCGCCAGCCTATCCGGCGGTTCGCGCGAGACGATGGTTTTGACGCGCCCGACGGCGGATATTGCGTATGTAATCGCGCGAGGGCATGCCGGTACGACGATTCGGTTTGACAATCTACGATTTGGGCCAGATGCGAC
>JBKJSI010000060.1:0-11255 GCA_046595915.1 Pirellulaceae bacterium | reverse complement strand
CACTGGGCGCGGGAGGAGGTTTTGAAATGGCAGGCAGGTCAATGAAACGTTCAAAGATGATGAAGTTCTTAAGGCCAAACTCGGGAATTTTCTGCTCGATTGCCATCTCGGTGATTCTAGCGGCGGCGGCCCAAACAAGCGGATTTCTAAATTTAACAAGCATCAAGAATATCGCCGTCACCGCGCTCGGCATCGGCTTCATTATTTTTGTCCACGAACTGGGACATTTCCTGGTTGCGAAGGCCTGCGGCGTGAAGTGCGAGAAGTTCTATCTCGGCTTTGATGTCTATGGACTCAAGCTCGCCAAGTTCCAGTGGGGCGAAACAGAATATGGCATCGGCGCCGTGCCGCTGGGCGGCTACGTGAAAATGCTCGGCCAAGATGACAACGTGGCCAATGCAGAAGGCGAAACGGAACGCACAAAAGTACGCAATGCCGATGGCACGGTCACGCTCGATCCGCGCAGTTACACCGCCAAGAGCATTCCGCAACGCATGGCGATCATCTCCGCCGGCGTGATCATGAATCTAATCTTTGCAGTGATCTTCGCTTCGGTGGCGTTTACGCAGGGTGTGGAATATGAGCCCTGTGTGATCGGCGCGCTGGCAGGCGGCGGCACGGCTTGGAAAGCAGGCATTGAACCGGGGGATCGAATTATTCAGTTTGGGAAGTCGGGTAGTCCATCTCAGCATCTGCGCTACTACACAGATCTCATGGAAAGCGTTTATTTGCATGACCCAAAGCAGGATCTTGATCTGTTAGTACAAAAACCCAATGGCGAGCAATATTGGGTAGCGACCCGCCCGCAACGGATATTTGATCGAAAGACAATCTTTGGAGTTGAGTATCGGCCACGCTTAGGCGTCGCATTGGCGCATAGCCTGGAACTGCTGCAACCCGCCAAACTCAAGGAGAGCGATCTCACACCCGAGTTGGAGTGGATCAAACAAATTCGGGTCGGTGACCGCATTGTTGCAGCAAACGGGTTGACGCTCAAAGACAATGTTGCTTTCTCCATTTTGCAATCCAAAGAGCCCGAGAAGCCCCTTAAGTTAACGATCGAACGAACGCTCGATACGAACGAGAAAAAACTAGAGAAACCTGAGCAATATGAGGTCATGTTGCCTCCGCAAAAACGACGCGAAATTGGCGTGCAGTTTCGGGCAGCGGGGATTACGACCGTTCTGAAGAAGAGCGTGGCGGAAGTGGGCGGGATTCGAGAAGGCGATATTATTTCCAAAGTGAATGGCGAAACGGTCAACGACCCGACGCTTCTTCCGATGATCTTTGCCAAACTAGGAGGCAAGGAAACTCAAGTAACTCTGCTCCGCGGCGATAAGTCGAAGGAAGCAGTGGAGGTAACACTTACTCCCGCAGAGATCAAACAACCGATCGCTGCGTTTCCATCATCTCAAGTAACAATTGATGGTTTGGGGATTTGCTTTCCCGTAGAGAGCATCGTTTCGAGCGTCAGCGAGAGTGTTACCAAACAAAAAATGGATGTTGCTCAGGGCGATCAAGTAACGGCCTATCAGCTTGAATATATCGATGACAAAGGAAAGCCCGACCTGGAAGACTGGGTGGACTTGCGAGACGAGGAGGCAAATGGTGATTGGCTAACGTATGTGGCAAATTCTATTAGTCTAAAAGCGATTCATCTTCGCCTGAAGCGTGGAGAGAAATCACATGAAGTCCGCTTCGTGCCATCACCAGGAGATTCCTACACGATCGAACGCACTATTCCCCTTAAGCCACTTCGCGAAATTCGCCAAACATCTTCGCCAACCGAAGCACTTTCGCTTGGCCTACGCGAGACCAAAGAGTCAGGACTCAAAGTTCTCACCTTCTTAAAAAAGTTGGCCACCGGCGGAGTCTCCCCGACCAAGCTCGGCGGGCCGATTTCCATTGCATACGTCGCCAATCAGCAGGCTTCACTTGGCATCTCCCGCTTTCTGCTTTTCCTCACGCTCATCAGCGCCAACCTCGCCATCGTCAACTTCCTACCAATCCCCGTCCTCGACGGCGGACACATGATGTTCCTCACCGCGGAAGCGATTCGCGGCAAGCCAGTCGATGAAAAATGGCTGATTCGTCTCAGTGTCGTGGGCCTCATTTTTGTGATGAGCCTCATGCTCTTCGTCATCAGCCTTGATGTGCTCAGGTTCAGCGGTGTGAGTGTTTGATTTGGCTGAGACCGGTAATTTAAGCGGCATTCGAGTCATCGCGCTCGATGCCGTGGGAACGTTAATTCATCCCGTACAGCCGGTGGCGGCGACCTATGTACAGGTCGCCGGCCAGTTCGGCGTTGAGCTGAATCAGGACGCAATCGCGGCAAAATTCAAAGCCGCGATTCGGCGGCACACCCTCGATTCCAGCTTTGATTCGCCATCGCTCGCCACCAGTGAAGCCATTGAGCGGACTTGGTGGCATGGCTTCATTGCCGAAGTTCTCGAACTCGACTCGATTAGCGCGGCGCCAATCTTTGATGCGCTGTGGGACTATTACGCCAAGCCCGAGAGTTGGCGGCTTTATGATGACGCCAAAGTGCTGATCGATTACCTAAACGCCAACGCTTGGCCCTGGGTAATCGCCTCGAATTTCGACGCCCGGCTCGAACAGATTTGCCACGCCGATGCGCATCTCAACACCGCAGCAAGAGTTTTTCCTTCTTCAGTCGTCGGTTGGCGGAAGCCGAGCGTGAATTTCTTTCGACGAATCGAAGCGGATCTGGAGCTGTCCCCGACTGCGTTCTTGATGGTGGGTGATGATCCGGTTGCGGATTTAGAAGCGGCGGACCGCGCCTCTTGGCGGGCGATGAAAGTAAATCGCGGTGTAAATCGCAGCGACGGTGAACTCGCAAGCCTTGCAGACCTACCGAAACAAATAAGCAGAATTCGCCCCTGAACCAGGCATCGGCTTGCGCTGCTTCGAATGCCGGTTGTGGAATTGCTCAAGTGCCGAGGGAGATATCTCGGTGTTTTCGGCCTCGATTACTTTGAGCTTATTCATCGGGCGAAGCGCTTGTAGAGAGCGATCCGTGGCGCGAGTGGAACTCAATACAAGTTTGGTCAACGAGCCATTTTCGGAGAGTCGCGAGATTCCAACATCGCCGATTGGGGTTCCCTTTAACGAAAGATGCTCGATCGAGTTGCTGTTAGCAAGAAACTCCAAATCTTCATCCGAGATGGGACAGCCTTCAAGATAAAGAAAGGCGAGTCGCGCGTGACCACCTAACGATCGCAGCGTCTCAGTAGCGGCTGCAGTGTGGGAAAGATCGAGTTCCACAAGTTGCGATAGCCGGCTGAGTCGCGACAATGATGCATCGGAAGTGGAGATCGACCGTAGCCGAAGTGTGCGAAGCGTAGTCCATTCGGCGATCTGTTCGACGGCGGAGTCGCGGATGGAGGTTTCGGAAAGGTTTAGCGTCGTGAGCTTGGCCAAGTTGAGTTGTGCAATTCCCTCATCGCTTACGAGTGTGCCAGCGAGGTTAAGCGATTCAAGATTAGAGAGCTTCCCGATATAGGTTGCGCTTTCATCGGTAACGTTGCCATCTTGCAAATCTAACGAGACAAGCTCTTCGAATGCGGCAATGAGGGTGAGATCAACGTCGCTTGCGTGAGCGTGACTGAGGTCGATGGAATGCAACTGAATCGCCGCATCTCCTCCAAACAGCCAAGACGAAAGCCAGGCAGATGGGACGGGAGTTTGAGAAAACTCCAAAACCGCATTCCGCGCCCTGAGATATTCGAGCGCCGATTGGCGATGTCGCTCATGGCTCCATCGGAAACCCAAATAGAGAAACGAAGCCAGGAGCAAGGCCCAAAGGACGACGCCAACACGCCACCGCGCTAGTCGGTGTAACAGTCGTTTTTTCGGTCCCGCAACGGACCGAGTGGGGCCTTCAGCTCGGTGGTCCATAGGTGGGATTGTAATCGACCGCGAAGAACAGAATCAAATCCGCTTGACAGCGCCATCTCAAAAGCAGTTTCGCTGCCATTTTGGCAAGTGAATTCTCTTTCAAACTGCCTCAAATTACGGTCTTTTCTGAGGCGTTGTGTCGAGTCGCAAGTTATTTCGGCATTTGGGTTTACGAAAAGGAATGGAGCTCGACTTGGGAATTGGCGCCAAGGTTGCAGTCAGGAAAATTCGTGACGGGCCGTAATAGTAATTCCCGAAATCCACACCACTTCTTGGAGAATCGTCATGCAATGCAGTCCCTCCAATCGAGTCTTCGCCCGCGTTTTTGCCCCTGCCGCAACCGCGCCTTTCCTTACCGATTTAGAGAAAGGAATCGACGCTGCCTGGCGAAGGGCTTTTAGCGAAAATCGAGGAGAAACCAACGGCGAGGCAGCCGGAGCATATCGACCTGCGGCAACTAGCTTTGAAGATGAGCACGCTTTTCACATTGAACTCGACGCGCCCGGGATTACTTCCGAGCAAGTTCAGGTCTCGGTCGAAGGCTCACAGCTCGAAGTCGCTTGGGACCGCAAGGCTCCGGAGCAACTCCCCGAGTCATGGCGAAATGAACGCCGATTTGGCCGCTTTTCCAGGCACTTCGAATTCGCCGAGACCGCGGACATGGAAAAAGTCGAAGCCAAACTCGAAGGCGGTGTGCTACGCATCAAAGTTGCCAAGCAGCCGGTGCCGGGTCGCAAGCAGATTCCCGTTCAGGGATAAAATTTCGTTAACCCGTTAACCTTTGCCGGAATGATCGCGAATAACTATTGGCCTCGCGGTCGCCGGAGGTTTGGATAAGGAGCTATTCTCATGAAGAACAGTCAGCAATCGAATTGGATCAAGTGGATTTTGCCAGGAGTCTTGTTGTTGGCGGTATCCGGCGCGGCAGTCGGTATCTCGTCGCATTGGCGCACTTCCCATGCGCAGGAGCCCGATAGTAAGGCTCAAGCGGGCATCCATGAAGCCACTGAATTATCGAGCGCGTTTCGATTTGTTGCCTCCAAGCTTCGACCTTCGGTGGTAAGTATCCAAACGAAATCGGAAGTTCGAGTTCAAGCTCGATCAGATCGCGGCCGAGGCGCCCCCTCGATTCCGGGCCTTCCTCCCGAATTTGAGCGTTTTTTCGGCGATGATCTTTTCGATCAATTGCCTCGTGGCGGAATGAGACAAGAAGGTCAAGGGACAGGCGTGATCATCGGCGCTGATGGCCTCATCATCACGAATAATCATGTTATCCGCGGCGCGCAGCAAGTTACCGTCGTGACGAGCGACAACAAATCGCATACTGCGAAAGTTGTTGGCGCCGATCCAAAGACTGATATCGCGGTGCTTCGCATCGAAGCAACGGGGTTAAAACCAGCAAAGTTCGGCGACTCTGACAAGGCTGAAGTCGGTGACTGGGTTGTCGCGGTCGGTAGTCCTTTCGGACTCGATCAAACCGTCACGGCGGGCATCGTCAGCGCCAAAGGTCGCGCCCTGTCGATTACCGATTACGACGACTTCATTCAAACCGACGCCGCGATCAACCCCGGCAATTCCGGCGGCCCGCTCGTCAATCTCAAGGGCGAGATCATCGGCATCAACACCGCGATCGCCTCCCGAACCGGCGGCTACAACGGAGTCGGCTTTGCGATCCCCAGCAGCCTCGTCCAGTCCGTCGTCACGAGCCTCACAACCAATGGCGGCATCGTGAAACGCGGAAAAATCGGCGCCGGCATCCAAGATCTGAGCGAAGGCCTCGCCAAGTCCTACAAGTTTGACGGCGTCGGCGGTGCGCTGATTTCCCAAATTCTTCCAGGCGGCCCCGCGGAACAGGCGGGCCTCAAGGAAGGCGACATCGTCACGAAATTCAACGGCAAAACGGTTGGGTCATCCAGCCAATTCCGTAGTAACGTGGCGACGACCGACCCCGGCAAGAAAGTCGAGCTAGAAGTGTTCCGCGATGGCAAGTCGCAAAACGTCAGCGTGACACTCGGCCAACTCGAAGCCGATGTCCTGCCGGTCGCCGCAGCCTCGGAGTCAGGCGAGACCTTCGCCGACATGGGCCTTGCCGTGCAAGAGTCGAACTCCACCGTCGCCAAAAAGTATGACCTACCCGCCTCCGCACAAGGCGTGGTCGTCACCTATGTCGACGAAAGTGGACTCGCCTCCCGAGTCGGCATCCAAGCCGGCGACATGATCGTGGCGGTCGGTAACGAGAAAATCACCTCGCTCGAAGATTATCGAAAAGCCACTTCCAAACTCAGCCTCGCCGAAGGCGTCCGCCTGGTCCTGCAAACCAAAGAGGGTAAACGCCAAGTCTTCGTCCAGTCGAACTAAGGACTACTATCACAACGCGAAGCGTAAGCGAGGAATGCCGCCATCACAACCCGAAGCGTAAGCGAGGAATGCCGGCATCATAACCCGAAGCGTAAGCGAGGAATTGCGGTCAACTCCCTCAGTTACGGATTGGTTTTATTAGGTGCCCAAAGGGCTTATACGACGCAACCGGCCACGAGCCCAATCCACTCTTACCTGGGGTTCCGCAAATTCGCGGAACCCCAGATTCGTTTTGAGAAGAAAGCCGAATACTCGTTCAAACAAGCATCCCAACCTGATCATCTTGGACATGTTGTGACCATCTTGCCCTAGATAGTGATCATCTTGAGCATCTTGATCACCTTGCAAAAACAAGCCTTTTTTCAAAGCTCGCGCCCTAAAGCCTTTAGAAATCCAAGCTTGCCAACCGCGCCCCCAACCTCGCCCCCAGCACCCCGAGAGGGGGCGCATAGGGCCAGCTAGGCCAGGTTGGAAATACAAGGGGTTTTCGATAGTGCCGAGACGTCGCACGGTGGGCAGTCCGCGCACCCCTTCTAAGTAACGCTATTTGCTATTCCCCGCCTCCGCCGACTTGATCCAACCCGCATCGATATTCAGCAGCTTCGCGGCGTTCGCGTGATACACCTTCCGCAGCACCTCATCCGGCAGCCCGATCCCATAAATCTGCCAAAATCCCTGCGGCGGAAATGGTTTCTCGGAATAGGCGAAGTATTCATCGCGTGTTTCGAGAAACCGCCAATAGCTGCTCAGCCTCGCTTCCGGCCAGGGTCCATCGGTGCCAAACAGAATCCGATCGGCGTGCTTGATGAAAAACTCTCGCGCCGTATAAGGCTGCCGTCCCAGTTCACTGATCCGCGATGCGATTTCCATGTGCAGATTCGGAAACTGCGCGAGCCATTCGGCGGCTTGCGCCAAGTCCTCACCATCATTCCCCAAATGGGCCGCAACAAATTGAGTCTTCGGATGTCGAGCAATCACCCGATTCCGCGCGGCATGAAGTGCATCCCGCGTCGGAAACCGAGCACCATGAAAACTCCACTCCGGCCGCCGCGATAGTTCTTCGTAGCGTTCATTCTTCTCGTCGATAGGGTCAAAAAACGCGGACGGATCGGCGGTATGCATGATCACAACCAATCCGAGGTCGCCGCAGGCATTCCAAATCGCATCGAACCGTTCGTCATCAATGCGAATAAATGAACCATCCGCGTTTTGATATTCGAGCCCAAATGATTTGAAAAACTTGAGCCCCCGTGCGCCACGAGCTTTCGCATCGCGAAGCGCTTCGACCGAGCGATGTGCAAAATCAGGCCGGTTGCAGTCCCATGTCGCGGGCTCTTTTTCGGTACCCTTGCCCCGAAAATCGAGATTGGCGAATACTAAAAAGCAGCTGACGTTGTGCTCTTCCAAGTGCCTGCGATGTTCGTCAATCGCGTCGCCCATCCCGCCATCGAGACTGACACAAACGGCGATATTTTGGCGGTTCATCACCGCGACATAATCTCGCAATAACTCGGTCGACTGCCGCGTGCGCACCCGAAAATGCGTATGAATATCCACCACCGGGAACTTCGCCCGCGACGGCGTGCGATTTGGTGTGCGAATCTTGGATCGCGGTCGAAATTCACCTAGCGGCAGATCCTTCGTCGGAACCGCTGGCTCCTGTCCCGTCGGTTCTTGAGCCAGCAGGACGGACGCTGACAGCGCACTCGCAGCCAGCGAGCCCGCTTGGGCGAGCCATCTTCGGCGGTTTTGACTCGCGCCCTGTGGCGGGGATACCGGCATCGTCATTACGCTATCAACTTGATTGGGGGACTGTTGAAAATCGCCACCCCCACGATAATCGATTAGAGCGGAGTCGACCAAGCACTTGCCCCCAGCGATGAAGACGCACCATGACTCAAGGAGTGTCGCCAGGATCGCCTCAGGGCGACCGTTCGCCTGGTTCCAAGCCAGTCGGCCCGCGACTCGGTCCGCCTTCAGGGCAAGATCGGACCGAGGTGCAATCGCCAGAAGAGATGAAGCAAGCACTGGAGCTCAGCACCAAGCCAACTCGACCGCCGGCCCAAATCGAGGGCTATCAGATTCAGTTTCTCCTCGGCGCAGGCGCCTTCGGCGAAGTCTGGGTCGGCATCGACAAAACGACGGGGCGAAAAGTCGCGATCAAGTTTTACACCCAGAGTGCCTCGTTCGACGCCCAAGCACTTTCGCGAGAAGTCGAAAAACTCGCTTTCCTGTCGGCGGATCGATATGTGGTGCAGTTGCTAGACGTAGGCTGGGATTCGAAGCCGCCCTATTTCGTGATGGAATACGTCGAGAGCGGCTCGCTCGATGATTATCTCAAAGCAAATGGGCCTCTCTCGCCCAGCGACGCGGTCGATATTTTTCGCGACGTGGCTACCGGCCTCCTCCACGCCCACGGTAAAGGCGTTTTGCACTGCGACATCAAGCCCGCCAATATTTTGCTCGATCAAGATCACAAACCGCGTCTCGCCGACTTTGGCCAATCGCGAATGTCGACGGAGCAAACTCCAGCCCTCGGCACGCTGTTTTACATGGCGCCAGAGCAAGCGGACCTGGAAGCCGCGCCCGATGTGAAGTGGGATGTTTACGCGCTGGGAGCGGTCCTCTATTGCTTATTGACCGGCCTGCCGCCGCATCGCAATGACACGACCGTGAATCAGATCGACACAGCCAAGCACCTGGCAGATCGGCTCGCGCGATATCGAACAGCGATTCAGCAGAGTCCGCCGGCGCAGCATCATCGCCGCGTGCGCGGTGTTGACCGTCGCTTGGCGGAGATCATCGATCGCTGCTTGGCGGCGAACCCTCTCGATCGTTTTTCCAACATCCAAGAAATCATCGACGCCCTTCGAGCGCGAGATCGCGAAAAACGCCGACGCCCACTTCTATTAGTGGGCCTCTTGGGGCCGATCCTACTCTCTTTGTTGATGATCGCATTCGGCTGGGCCGGCTATGTGCGAGCGATGCGCGACTCCGGTGTTGCGGTGCGCGAAAAACTCGTGCAATCGAATCGATTCGCCGCGCGACTTGTCGCCAAGGGAGTTTCTCTCGAGATCGAAGCCTATTTCCGCGAAGTCGCCGATTTGGCGAAATCTGAGAAGATTGTGTCGCAAACTCGCGGCATTCTCGACGATGCCGAATCGCAGAAATTTTTAAGCGAACTCACACCTGCGAAACTAGTCAATGGAAGTGCGAGGCCCGAGCCCAAAGCCGCATTGAATCGCTACCCGCGCAACGTGGCTCTGAAAGCAACGCTTGGTCAAGAACTCAATGCGCTGCAGCTACGCCATTCGCGAATTCAGAGCATTCTGATTTGCGGCCCCACGGGAACCCAGTTGGCGATTTTCACGAACGACAAGACGAGTCGGGGCAATCCCATGGGCGAAAACTTCGCGCATCGGTCTTATTTCCATGGCGAAACGAACGAACTCAAAAGCATCGCTGACCCGCCTAAGCACGTCGAAACGACGTCGCTCTCATCTCCCTTTCTCAGCACTCTTTCTCAGGAATGGAAGATCGGCGTCTCCGCGCCACTTTACGATGGCGAACGATTTTTAGGGGTGATTGCAATCACCGTTGTGATGGATGCCATTGCAACGCTCGAGGGAAGAACGACTCAACAGTATGAGTCCGTAGTCGAAAATCGACCGGGCGAAAACCAGGGAACCCTTATTCAGCATCCACTTTACAGCCAAATGCACAAAAGCCTCACCAAAGAGGAGTTCACAAACTTCCTGATCAAGTGCCGCAAGGAAAGAGTTCCATTGCCCCCGAATCCACTAGAGATGAACGTCCTTTATCGTGATCCGTTGGGCGTCTTGCCGGAGGGGCAGGCTTATGATCGTCAATGGATCGCTTGTGCGGAGCCAGTGATGAGAAAGGTGGGCGCAAGCGGCGAGACTGCTCCCTCCGGGCTAGTCGTGATCGTCCAAGAGGATTATGCCTCGGGAATGGAAACCGTGAGCCGCTTGGGTTCTCGTTTGCTGAGGGGCGCCGCGATGGCGATCGGCCTGGTTGCCGCTACGCTTGTCGCCATGTGGTTGCTCGTATTGCGAATGCTCCGAGAACCGGCGGCCCAACGCCACGTCACGCGGGACACTTCCTCGGATCCAACTCCCATAAGTCATTCGACAACGCTTTCCGAAACGAAGGCACATCCTCAAGTAAAGACGTAGAATAGAAGCGTCGATCAACTGCGCTGCCGGCAAACGCGGATTTCCGTTAGAAGGAAGCTAGAATGCCAGAACTCATCGCGCAGGGTCCGCAGCCGAATGACCGCTGGCGCAAGAAGCTGCCGAGCGACACTCCCGTCATTTTGGGTCGAAATCGCAGTCCCTGGGCGGTTCCTTGGGATAAGAAAATCTCCGGCGAGCACGCCGAGATCGTCCTAAAGGATGGGCGGATTTCCCTTCGTCGATTACAAGCCGCTTCCAATCCTGTTTTTCTTCAAGGCAAAGCGCAAGACACGTTTACGCTTGGGCCGGGTGAGCACTTCGTCATCGGCGGCACCACCTTTACCTATTCCACTGAACAAGCTGATGTTTCCCAGGCCACTCCCTATCCCTGGGCCGAACGCACTTTTTCGCGGGTCGACTTAGGTCGAGTGCAATTTCGTGACGCCGATAAGCGCATCGAAGCGTTGGCGCGATTGCCTGATTTGATCTCTTTTTCGGCTAATGACGATGAGTTGTTTGAAGAGCTAGTTCAGTTGCTTTTGCTTGGCATCCCCATTGCCGCAAGTGCTGCGGTGATCGGCGTTGATCCTTTGGCGCAGTCCGCTGATTCGATGAAGATCCTGAAATGGGATCGGCGAATCTATTCCTCGTCACCTTATCAAATCAGTGACCGGCTCGTTCGCAAGGCTCGCGAAACAGGGCAGACCGTGGTCCACATTTGGAATCCGGTCGCAACCACCAATGACGCCGCCACCCTCGCGCAGTCTGAGGCCGCCGAACGAG
>JBKJSI010000057.1:0-10461 GCA_046595915.1 Pirellulaceae bacterium | reverse complement strand
ATACGACGCTCTTTCTTGATCCGACCGCCGCTTCGCTTCTTGCCAAACTGCCTTAAACTGCCGTGCTATCGCGCTTGGCATCTTGCCACTGCGGGGCTCTACACCCAGAATTCTCCGCTCGCTTCAATATTCTGAAGTGGAGAGATCAATGTCTGTTCGGGAGCAGTTCGGCATGTCCCCCAAGCCCTCCGTTGTACTTTCTGGGTTTGCCGATGAAGCGGCCAATCAAAAAACCATCGAGCAGCAGTTTGTGGCGTTCGCTGCGCTCGGCCTGCAGTACTATTCGCTGAGATTTATCGATGCCGGCAATGGCATTAAGAATGTCATGCAGCTCACGGTGCCCGAGATTACGAAGATTCGGCATTTGGAGAATGAATACGAGCTCAACGTCGCTTCCATCGGCTCACCGATCGGCAAAGTCAAATTGCTCGACGAAGAAGATGGCACGAAGAACAAGTACATTCCCTTTGCCAAATATCTCAGCGGCGAAGTCGCCAAGGCTTGTGAGCTCGCTCACGCTTTTGAAACGAAACTGATTCGCGGTTTCTCGTTTTACCATCCTAAGGGAACCGATCCTCAACCGCACTTGCCGCAAGTGGTCGATCAACTTGGCCAAATCGCCGAGGCCTGTCATCGCAGCGACTTGATCTTTGGCCTCGAAGTTGAGGCGAACTTAGTCGGTCAGAATGGAACTTTGTTGGCGGAAATTCATCGTCAAGTGAATCACCCCTCGCTGATGTTAATCTTCGACGCGGCGAATCTAAGCACGCAAGGTTATTCGCCGGATGACGTTTTCGCTGAATACTTGGCAATGAAGCCGGGCCTCGGGTGGATGCACATTAAGGACTACCACCATCCCAGCCCGACCAAACGGACGAACCATGTCGATGAAGAAGCCCTCAAGAACTTCGTGCCAGCGGATCGAGGTGATAGCGCGCATGAATTAATCCTCCGCGATTTCCGCGAATACATCCCCACCATCGAAAAGAAACTACAGCCCCGCGGCGTCCCAGGCGCATTCCTCGACCTGGAGCCCCACGTCAAAGGCGGCGGCCAATTCGGTGGCTTTAGCGGCCCCGATGGCTTTGGTGTCGCTCTCCGCGGCTTGACCCGAGTTCTCGACTACGCGGGAATCGGCTACCACCTCCGCGATTTCGACGACATCTTGGCGACTCGCGGCGACTGAACCCATTTTGCATCTCGAAGGACGACAAGGCTATGCAGCTGAAAGATAAGGCCGCCATTGTCACGGGTGGCGGTACCGGAATCGGCCGCGCCTGCTCAATCTCGTTGGCTCGCCAGGGCTGTCGAGTCGTGGTCAATTACTCGCGGTCTCGCGACGAGGCGGAGGCGACGGTCAAGGAAATCGAGTCGCTCGGCGGCCAGGCACGAGCCCTCGCTGCGGATGTCAGTGACGACACCGCGTGTAAGGCGATGGTCGCCGATTGCGTCGGGGCATTTGGTCGACTTGATATCCTCGTCAACAGCGCTGGCTATACCAAGTTCATTCCACACAACAATCTCGATGAAGTCGATCTCGAGGATTGGGACCGCATCTTCGCCGTTAATGTCCGCGGCCCTTTTCAAATGGCCCGCGCCGTAAAATCCGCCATGCTCAGCGGCGGAGGAGGCATCATCGTCAACATCTCCAGCATCGCCGCCTATCTCGGCAGCGGCAGTTCGTTGCCCTACTGTGCATCGAAAGCTGCGCTCAACAATCTCACCATCGCTCTCGCGCGAGCACTCGCTCCCAAAATCCGCGTGGTCGGAGTCGCGCCTGGCTTTGTAACGGGTCGCTGGCTCGAAAAGGGCCTTGGCCGTGCGTATGAACGAACCAAGCGCAGCTTCGAAGAATCACTTCCACTGGGCCAGGTTTGCACGCCAGAAAGTGTCGCCGATGCCGTGATGGGACTCGTCATGGGGTCTGACTTAGTCACAGGCCAAACGCTCGTCTGTGATGGCGGCATGATGATCGCAAAATGGAACGCCTCGCTCCGCAACACGGATGCTTCCTAGCAACCCTTTTGACGATGCGGGGACAAAAACGTGCCAGACATCAAGCCAGCGGGAACCTGTCCTAAATGCCAACTCGACATGGTCCATTGCCGCTACAACCGCTTTCATCGCGGCGAACTTCGGATCGACGCCTGGGAGCACAAGTGCGGCAATTGCGGACATCGCGATACGATTGCGTATCGGAACGACAATGAAGAAGAGGCGGCAATTCTTGAGCAACCTGCAAAATGCCCTTACTGCGGTCGTCCCCCAGCCGAAGTGGGTAAGCCATAGATTAGGCAGCTGAGCCGAATAGTGTTTCTTTTAGCTTTGCGATGTCCGCAGACTTTCGAAGTAACTGCGGCGGTAATGACTTTTCTTCAAATTTCTCGGGCATGAGAAAGAGCAGAGCTTGATCTGCGATTTTGTGTGAGTGCGCTAGTTTTCGGAGTAGGCGTCGGTTCGAAGCGTTCAATTGATGCGCGGCGCAGAGTTCGCGAAACAAAAGGCTAGAGCTATGGCGGCTCCACCAGCCCAATGCACGACCGACAAAGGTTAGCAGGAGGACGAGCGTTCCGATCGCGGCGCCGATGGCGAAGAAGATCAACAAATCCCGGACCGTTAGCCCCTGGGAATTTTGCAGACGCTTCGAAACCGAGAGGATTGGATTTTCAGCCTGAGCGAGCAAAGCGTCAAATTGCATGGTCGTTGCTCCTTAGGCGCGCATCGTCGAATTGAGTGCGGCATTGTCCGTTGCCATTGCCAATTCGGGCATGTTCATTGCAGTTCCGCGCTCGCGCAATGCCTCCTCAGCAGCACGTCGCACAATCACTTGTTCATCAAGCAAGCATTGGCGAATTGCGGCGATCGCTTCCGGGGCAGCGCTTTGGCTGAGGACACTAATCGCCTCTTGCCGCACCAGCGCTTCCTCGTCGCGAACGCAAGGTAAAACGTCTCGAAATACTTCATTGCCCGCTTTCATGCACTGAGCCATTCGTAAACCGCGCAGCTTTCGCAGTCGCATATCCGATTTCAATTCCACTTCGAGCTGCGATTTCCAGTCTGGATCGGCTCGCCGCACAATGCGCCCGTTGGCGTTTTGCATGGGGGGTTCCATGGAATCAAACAGGTCGGCGAAGCGGCGGAAGCGATACTCGGGCAAGTGCTTTTGAACGGCTTTTCGAACTTGTGGATCGCGATCTTCGAGAGCGGCGACCAGTTTTGCGATGGCGCTGGGAATTTCGCGCGATCGCAATTGGCCCAACAGTGCGGCACGGACACGCGGATCGGTGTCGTGCAAGTGGTCCAGCACTAGCGCATTAGCTTCATCGCCTTGAAAGTCGGCAAGTGCTTCTGCAGCGCGAAAGCGTGCGCCGGGGCGGCCATGCTGTAAGCTCCAGCTCAGAATCTCAAATTTCCGGGCGAGCGGGATTCCACTAAGCACCGCCCAGCTGATTGCGGCGGCCTGTTCGCTCTCGTAAAGCGTCTTCCACGTCTCTTCGCTGAGGGATAGCCATTGCCAGTTGGTAATTTTGCCCAAATTTTGCGCAAGTTGTGTGCGGTCGCCATTTTCGATCTTGCGAAGGCACTCTTCGACGAACTCGCCATCCTTTCGAGTCGCAGCGATTTGCAAAGCCATGAGGGGTGCGTGCTGGTCGTCGAGGAAGCTGGCGAGTAGCCGCATCACCCCGGGGACCATGCTCGTGCGCAGAAGTTTCGCCGTTTCTTGATTCGCGATGCCCGCCGCATCGACTAGCGAAAGCAGGCGGACGATTTGAGAGTTTTCTCGGCCTGCGAGGACAAGAAAACTGGTGAGAATTGTCTGGCTGCGATGCTGTTCAAATCGGCTGAGGCTTGTTTCTAGCACCGTCGTGACTCTGCCGCGGGCTAATTGTGGGTCGCGTTTCTTCGCATAGGAGCGCTTGCCATGCGTTTCGTCATAGAGTGATTGAGTTAAAGCGGCGAGCGCCGATTCCGCTTCTTTGTGTAGAGGCGAGCGGCGATTCTCCACATGCGGAATGAGATGCGGAATGAAATCGTATTCGCTTATATCCACTGCAACTTTGATTGCCGTTTGGCCAAGTACGGCATCAGCGCTCGCAAGCTCTTTCGAAAGCGTGTCGACCATCCGGCCTGGAAATGTGTCAAAGACCGGCACGAGCAAATCCTTGATCGATTCCCAGTGGCCGATGATCGCTTTTTTGCCGAGTTCGCTTTTTCGAACTAGCAGGCTTTTCGCGGCCGCAGTGACAATCTCCGCTGAAGGTGAATCGAGCGCGGCGATGAGCGTTGCTTCCGCGCAGATATTAGCGGTCGTCGCCAAGACATTAAAAGTCTTGAGCAGCGCCGGATCGCAGAATTCGTCAGTGTGATTGGGAGAGGCACTCACGGCTTCAATACCTCCGCTGGGATGTGCGGAGACCTCTTTTTCCTTCGAGAATCCGAAGACAGAAAAGTCTAGGTTGCAAAAATGCAACAAAAAGGAGCTTCGGGAGCAAAATGGATTGAGAGCTTACGGCGACCTAACTCTTTGCCACTACGGACTTTCCGATTGGACCGTGAATGATTATTGTGGAGAGGGCGCGAAAGCGTATTCTTCGCGGTTACCAATTCGTGCCGGAATAATCGGAATAACCGCGCCGACGCCTTCAGAATCGAGCATCCCACCATGACGAGCCCTCTCAGCGCGTCTGCCATCCTTGAACGTGAATACCTGGCGATGCGAGCCAAGGTGCTAGAGCTTGCCGCGAGCTTTGATCGCATCCAGCGCTCGGAAGGCGGCGGCCAGGCCGACGCGCGTTGGAAGAAACTCGAACAGGGTGTGCGGATTTTGTTGGAAGTGGAAGATGGCCGAGCGGAGCGAGTGCAGCTTCATTTTTCGCGGGAGTACAGTGAGGATTGGCGCGAGGCATTTGGAATCGCTGGCAAAACTTAGTTCGTGATTGAACCGCCAAAGAAAGCAGGCAAATGGACTACATCGACCCGCACATTCACATGGTTTCGCGGATCACCGACGACTACGAGACGCTCGCCCGGATGGGTTGCGTTGCGATGAGCGAGCCCGCTTTTTGGGCCGGCTTTGATCGCGGGACGGTGCATGGGTTTCGCGACTATTTTCGCCAGCTCACGGATATCGAGCCGAAGCGGGCGGCGCAGTATGGCATTCAGCACTTCACTTGGCTCTGCATCAACGCCAAGGAAGCGGAAAACGTTTCGCTCTCGCGCGAAGTAATTGCGATGATCCCCGAGTTTTTGTCGAAGCCCAATGTGCTGGGAATCGGGGAGATCGGGCTCAATAAGAACACCAAGAATGAATCGATCATTTTTCTTGAGCACCTCGACCTCGCGGCGAAGTTGGAGCAATTGATTTTGATTCACACACCGCACCTGGAAGACAAATACCAAGGCACGCGGATGATCCTCGATATGCTCATGGACGACTCGCGGCTCACGCGAAATCGTGTGCTCGTCGACCATGTCGAAGAGCACACCGTTCGAGCAGTTCTCGAAGAAGGATTTTGGGCCGGGATGACGCTTTATCCGGTGACGAAATGCACGCCGGCGCGAGCGGCGGATATCGTAGAGATGTACGGCCCTGAGAGACTCATGGTGAATTCGGCAGGCGATTGGGGCCCTTCTAAACCGACAGCGGTGCCAGATTTTATCTTCGAGATGCGTCGCCGCGGGCATAGTGAGAATTTGATTCGGCGCGTTGTATACGAGAACCCGCTCGAGTTTTTCGGACAAAGCGCCAATTTTCATTTCACCCCGCGCGAGGTGGTTAGTGAAAACTCGATCAAGTAAACTGAGCGAGTCCGTTCTCCCCACCTAATGCATTTCGGAGCCCGCCCGTTATGACCATCCGCTTCACTTTGTTTGCAGCTTTTGCTTTCTTATTCGCCACCGCTAGTTTCGCCGAAGATGGGAAATCGCTTTTTGATGGCAAAACCCTAACCGGCTGGGATGGCGATTCCAAATTCTGGTCCGTTCAAGATGGCGCCATTACCGGTAAGACAACTCCAGATAACCCGACGAAGGGGAATACGTTTTTGATTTGGAAGGGTGGCGAGGTCAGTGATTTTGAGATTACGCTCAAGTTCAAAATTGTAGGCGGCAACTCGGGAATCCAGTATCGCAGCGCCGACAAAGGCAATCATGTTGTGCATGGATACCAGGCCGACATTGACTCTACCGATGTCCATATGGGCATTTTGTATGAAGAAGGTGGTCGCGGAATTCTGGCCAAACGCGGTGCTAAGGTGAAGGTCGCGAGCGAGGGAGGATCAAGCGTCGATGGAGCAGTCAGCGGCAAGGAAATTCTTGATACCATCAAAAAAGAAGATTGGAATGAGTATCGAATCGTCGCCAAGGGCAATCATTTGCAGCACTATTTGAATGGAAAAATCTCGGTCGACGTGACCGACGAAGAAACAGCAAAAGCTGCGAAAAAGGGCGTCTTAGCGCTTCAGCTTCATGCTGGTCCGCCGATGACCGTGCAGTTCAAGGATATTGTCCTGAAGTAACTCCTTTCGAAGTTGAAATTGACAATGCGCCTCGATGATCCGCCTGGGTTATCGGGGCGTTTCTTTTAGTAATTCATCAATGCGCTGCTCCATAATCTTTTGGCCGCCGGCGCCTTGCCAATCGAGTTCGCCATACCACCAGGTGCGGACGTAGCCCTCTTTGTCGATGATGTAAACGCTCGGCCACATGTTGTTGCCCCAGGCGTCCCAATTTGCTTTGTCACTGTCGACGGCGATTGGGAAGGTCAACTTGTTCTCTTTGAGCTTCTTTTCCAGCGTCGATACGCTTTGCTCCTCCGTTGTTTCTGGAGTGTGAATGCCGACGATGGTCACTTCCGATGGGGAATACTTCGCGGCCCACTCGCGGTACCAGGGATAATTATGAATGCAGTTGATGCAGCCAAAGGCAAAGAAATGAACTACGACCACTTTGCCGCGCTGCTCCGATAGCTTCAGCGGTTTCGATTGTCGCCACTCTGTCGAAGGTGTAAATTCAGGCGCTTTGGTCCAGAGGTGTTTGAGCTTGGCGAAATCAAACGGTTTGCCGATCAGCTCTGCAAGCTTGGCCTGTTGGCCGCCAGTTAGCAGTTTGGCAACTTGGTCGCGCTCCTCTTCCTTGGCTTGTCGTAGCGACTGCTGAAGAGCCTCCGCTGACTTGCCGTTCGCCTTCTTGATTCCTTCTTGGATGACGGCTTGCTTTTGCGTTGATTCCTCGAAAATCTTCGTGAGCTTTTTCTGCTGTTCTGCCGTCAGCGCGAGTTCTTTCGACATTTCCGATTCGAGAATGGCTCGCCAAGATTGAATCTGCCGAACTATTTGCTTCAGCCTGGTTTCTTGTCGATCGTCGAGGATCTCCTTCAAGCCAGCCTCAAACTCAGCGATCAGTGGAATGGCTTTGTTGGTTACTTTGCTAACGGGATAATCGCGAATTCTCCAGAGCGGAGCATCAACTTTCTCAAGCAAGCCATCGATTGACTTCGCTTGTGCAGAGGTGATCGCCAGATCGGCTTGAGTCAATGGATCACGAATCAGGCGGACCAGCGGCGGCGTTCCAAACGCGCCCTCGCTACTTTTCGCCGCCTTTTTGCCTTCCTCTTGCCATGCGAGGGAGACCGCTGTGTAGCTTAGAAGGAAAAATGTCCCAAAGGCGAACACCATTGCGCGAAAAGGAATGGAAGTGGCCAATCGTTGACTCCCTTACTCAGAACGAATCGAAGTCGCCAAGGAGCTTGGATGTTGGCCGGGCATGGTTGGTTACGCGATTACGTAACGTCTTCCTATTTTCCAATCGAAATTAGGTGCGACACGGTTCGAACAAACAGTTTGCCGCCGGCTATTGCTGGAGTAGAACGGCACTCCTCGCCAAAGTCGTATTCGCCGAGCATTTCCAGTCCGTCAGGATTCGCTTTGATGCAAATCAATCGACCTTCATCTGTCAGGTTGTAAATCTGGTTACCAGCGCGAACGGGTGACGATGAAAAATTGAGGTTCCCGGTTGCCTTTAGGCGGGACGACCAGAGTACATCCCCCTTCATTGCATCTAGACAAGAGACGATTCCGGTATCAGTCCACAGATAGAGCTGTTTGCCTGCGGGGATCGGTGTGGGAACGTAGGGCGCCTTCGTCTCCGTCTGGTAAACAACTTTCGCATCGGCGCCCGGCTTGATGGCGACGAGATGGCCGTTGGCGCCTTCGCCTGCGGTGCAAAAGAGGAGTCCTTGCCAGACGAAGGGCGAACTCACAGGACGCTTTCGAAACACGTTGAGCGCCCAGTTTTCTTTGCCGTTAGCGGGATCGAGACTGAAAACGCCATTTGAGTTACTAGAGATAACGATCTCGGTCCGGCCATCGGGGAGCTTTACGGGACAGGCCGCGGAATAGGTCACCGCTAAGCTGTTGCGAGGTGTTGCCCAAACATCCTTCCCGGTTACCCGATCGACCGCGATGACGGAACTCACTCCGGGCGATTCGCCTTCGGCAAGTTTTTCACCCAATTGGAAATTGGGCATGATCAAGAGGTTTTCATAAATGATTGGCGAAACGCCGTAGCCATGTTCTGATTTGTGCGGACCAAAGTCGCGGGACCAAACATCTTTGCCGTCATGAGTTAGCGCGACGAGCATCAGCGACGATGGCGAGGCCCAAGTGAAATAAACTCGCTCGGCATCGACGGTGGGCGTGCTCGTGCCGTAGCTATTTCGGCCGTGGAGTTTTGACTTTCCCGATGGAAACTCCCTCTGCCACAAAACCTCGCCCGTGCTAGCGGAGACGCACAAGATGAAACGCTGGGCGCTGGTCGGATCACCGCTTTGCAGAAAAACGCGATCGCCCCATAGCACCGGTGATGAATGGCCTTTGCCTGGCAGTGGTGTTTTCCAATTAATTTCTGCGGCAGTGATCTTGGCGGGCAATGTTGCTGATTCCACTGCGCCGGTTCCTCCAGGCCCGCGAAATCGAGTCCATTCCTGAGCAACTGCCGATTGGAGAAAAAGGGGAGTTATCGCAAATAGGCACGTGAGCGCAAGCAGGTGATGGCGTTTCATCTCGTTTACTCTCTGTGGTAATCCTCAACGCGCAAGATCAATCTAGGAGCCACATCGTAGCCGGGCAGAACTCGACAATCTATTCCATGATGGGCCGTGCAGCTTCGAATCGAGTCTGATTTGCGAATTCAGGTGAGCTGAAACTACAGTCTTTAGCCAAGCTGGGCGCTCACCCATTCAAGGACTCGCCAATCGAGCCAGCGGCGATCGGAGTCGGCGGATTTTCGGGCTAAGTATCCAAGGTGTCCACCCGACCGCGTGACTTTTACCTCGACGTATTGCTTGTTGGCGATATCGGGGAACATTTCTGGTGGAATGAGTGGATCGTCATCGGCGGCGACAATGGTCGTGGGGATGCGAATCTTCTCGATCAAGCGTTTCGAACTGGCATATTCATAATAACTCAGCGCGTCTTTGAATCCTGATAGCGGCGCAGTGTAATGATCATCAAAGTCCATCAGTTTCTTCACATGCTTGGGCAGGGGCCGATGCGGCGCGCCGGGCAGTTCGCGTTCGCGTCGATCCGCGAATCTCCTAAGTGTTTTTGCGAACGCCCGATCATAAACCCAGCCCTCTCGAAAGAGCATGTTCTTCATGCATGTGAGCAGGTCAATTGGCGGCGCTACGGCGAGCACTCGATCTACTTGTGGATGCGACTCCCCATACTCGCCAAAGTGCTTGAGCAGCAAGTTGGCGCCCATCGAATAGCCGACGGCAGCGATGGGTGAATCGGGTGCTTGCTCTACGATGAATTGCAGCGCCGCAGCAATATCTTCACTTCGACCAGCATGCCCCACTTGCTTGGCATGAGGAAACCCTACGCCGGCGCCGCGTAAGTTGAGACGAATGGCGCGAAAGCCCTCTTGATAAAGACGGCCCGCCATTCTGCGAACGTATGGTGAATTTGCGCAGCCGCCCAATCCATGCGCCATTAACACGAGTCGATCGCCCTGTTTCCACTGAGGTGGGCATGAATCAAACAACACTAAGTGATCGCCATGCGTCGTGGGCGCTAAGTGCTCCGCCGATGGTGCGCCACGCACGGGATGTGGCAAGTACGAACCAAGAATGGTTTGGAGGTGGCCGCCGCGCGCCCAAGGGGCGGCGCGAAAGGTGCTCCAATCGACTTGCGGAAACCGAGGCTCTGAGGCCACGGTTCGCAAAGACTGATTCGTCGAAGGCCGGCTGCTAATCACGATTTCGGTTTCCGGTGCATTCTCTAGCAACATGCGATCGTCCAGCATTCACCCCTCCATGTAATTCGGTGCTCGGGATTTCACCTTTGTATCCCGTACTCTTCGATTTTTCTATAAAGAGTCGCCCTTCCGATGCCAAGAAGTTTGGCTGCCTCGGGGATGCTCCCCTCAGATCTTTCCAGGGCTTCCTGGATCAACTTCCGT
>JBKJSI010000020.1:0-3486 GCA_046595915.1 Pirellulaceae bacterium | reverse complement strand
GGTGCGGCCGCGGGGGAGACGATTGGCATAGTCGCTGTAGGCTTCGAGGTTGTCGCACCAAGCCTTGCCCCAAAAGGTGGTGGCCATGGCTCGGCCCGCAATCTTGATCGGCGCCAGTTGGCGTCCTTCTTTCTGAGCCAGCTGCCGCGCATGTTTTTCGGCGTTCGCCCGCCGCTGGGCGACGGGGACATAGGGGGCAAAGCCTCCATACCGATAACTGCGTTCATACCACGACATGGCGGAATCCCTCCCCTGAGTTGCTGATCCAGCGGCGACAACGGTTCCCGCTGAGGCAATGGGTTCCGCTGGGGGAAAATCTTAATGCGCTCCACACCCCACTGCCCAGTGTCCATCACTCATGATTCGTCGCCCATTATTCGTCGTCTGTCGCCCGGCCAATGTCGAGCGAGACGAACCGCAGCAGCTCTTCATTGCTCAATTCCGTGAGCCGCGTTTCCCCTTCTTCGCTGAGCAATTGGTCGGCGAGGGCTTGCTTGCTGGTCAGCATTTCGTCGATCCGTTCCTCCACCGTCCCGCGGCAGACGAACTTATGGACCAGCACGTTCCGCTTTTGCCCGATCCGAAACGCCCGGTCTGTGGCTTGGTTTTCCACGGCCGGATTCCACCAGCGATCGAAATGCAGGACGTGCGAGGCGGCCGTCAGGTTGAGTCCACTTCCCCCGGCCTTCAGCGAGATCACAAAAAACGGCGGCCCGGCGTCGTCCTGAAACGCGCGCACAAGCTCGCTTCGCTTACGCACTGGAGTGCCGCCATGCAGCACCAGCCCCGAGCGGCCGAAGACGGTCGCCAGATAGTCCGCGAGCGGCTGAGTCAGCGATTGGAACTGGGTGAACACCAGCGCCTTCTCTTGTCGCTGGGCAATCGGCTCACCGAGCTCCGCCAGGCGGGCGAACTTGCCGCTCTCCTGCGGCAAGTACGATGAACGGGACAGGTATTGGTCGGGATGGTTGCAAATCTGCTTGAGCTGCATCAGCGTCGAAAGCACCAACCCACGCCGCGCGATGCCCTTAGCCGTCGCGAGCCGCTGGGCCAGTTCCTTGACGGCCCGCTCGTACAGCGCCGCCTGCTTCTTCGACAAGCCGCACTCCGTTCGCATCTCGGTCTTGTCCGGCAAGTCGGCCGCGATGGCGGGATCGGTCTTCATTCGCCGCAAAATATAGGGCCGCACGAGCCGCCGCAGCGAGCCGAAGGCAGCTGAGTCTTGTTGCTTGTTGAGCCGTTTTACGAATTGCTGGAACTGGGCGGCGGCGCCCAGTAAGCCAGGCGAGCAAAAATCAAACAGGGACCACAGATCGCCAAGCTGGTTTTCGACCGGCGTACCGGTGAGGACAATCCGGCCCGCCGCCGCGAGTTTCTTGACGCTCTTGGTCTGGGCCGAGCCGGCGTTTTTGATCGCCTGCGCTTCGTCGAGCATGGCAAGCGACCATTTCATCTTCGCCAGCCAGTCCTGCCGCCGCACGACGCCGTAGGTCGTGATGACCAGATCATAGGGAGCCAGCTCGCGCGCCGGATCGGCCGCGATTTTTTGGAGCGTTTCCAGGTTCGCTTCGCTGCGATGCGCGCAGAAAACTGAGAGCGAAGGCGCGAAGCGGGCCAGCTCTTGCCGCCAATTGCCCAGCAGCGAAGCGGGCGCCACGAGCAGGCTCGGTGCGCGGCGCTTGCCGCCGGCCTGGCGTTTGCGCTGCAACAACAGATCGATCACTTGGATCGTCTTGCCCAGCCCCATATCGTCGGCCAGGCAGGCCCCCAGTCCGAGCTCCATCATGAACCATAGCCAGCGTACGCCGTCGACCTGATAGGGCCGAAGCGTCGCGTGCAAATCGCGTCCCGGCTGCAGCGCTGCGATCTGCTCGGGCTGGCGCAGTTGCTGGAGTGTGTCGCGTAACCAGTCGCCCGCCGTGATCCGCGACCAGGAGGAGACTTCCTCGGTGACGGTTTCCTGGGGGTTCAGGTTGGCTCCGGACAACAACCGCATGCCGGCGATGAAGTCGAGGCCCTGGGGATGCTCGGCGGCGACCCTCTGCCAATGGTCGAGGGCCTGCTGGAGCTGAGCCTGATCGACTTCGACCCATTTGCCGCGCAGGAGCATGAGTCCTTCCGAGTTGGCTAGTAACGCGCGGCGCTCGGCGGCGGTCAAGGTTGCCCCATCGAGCGAAACGGCCACCTCGAAATCGAGCAACTGCTCGAGACCGAAGGCGCTGGCCGGTTGCCCGCCGATTCGCACCTGCACCTGGGGTCGCGGGCGTTGTCGGGCGGACCACCAATCGGGAAGCCGCACGACCACCCCCGCCGCCTCGATGGCGGGCGATTCGGTGAGAAAACGATGCGCTTGTCGCACCGTCCAGGCTTGCGGGGCAAACAGCGCGCGGTTGTCCAAGAGTTCTCGGGCGAGTTCGCTGCGCTCCGCTGCCCGGCGGACCGGTTCCAACAGCGATTCGAGTTTCGGGCGATCCTGGGCGGCGGCATAGTTCTGCAGCGCCTCGGCCAGCGGCAGATGCTGGAGTTTGGCCTGTCCGGATAGCTTATGCGTATAAGTCGCCAGAAATGCGAACGGGCGCTGGGGATCGCGCTTGTTCTCGGCCAGATGGAAGGTCACCCGGCCGAGCAAATGCCACAGGGGGTTCACTTGGCGGAGCCAGGCCGCCGGACCTTCGGCACATTCCGCCGCGCGAGACGCCGCCCACTCGCGCAGTTCGTTCCAGAGACATCGCAACAGATCGGCCGTCAGATATTCGAGCCCCCGCATCGGCGGCGCTTCCTCCACCATCCGGGTCAGTTCCTCGGTGGACGGCGCGTCGACGGACCGCCAGCGCGAGAATCCTCCTTCGCCCAACCGGCAAACCGCTTGAAAATACCGCCGCGCGAGCGATCTCCAAAAAACCAGTTCGGCGGGCAACGCCTCCGCCAGTTCCGGCGATGCCAGCAGGAGGAGCCCCGCGGCGCTCGACTCCCCAAAGGCTTTCCCCATCGCCTGGCGGGACTCCGCGGACACCTCCGACAAAGCGTCCGGATTGAGTTCGAAACGCAGGTGGCCGCTCGGCGTAATCAGCAGGCAATGGCTCATGTCCGAGAGGATACGCGAATCTTTCGACGAAGTGTTCGCTGCCGGCCAAGTTGGGAGGCGCTCCCCGGCCCCGCGCCCGTTCCCCCAGGAGGGGGACTAAGTGCGCCCTCACGGATCGGCCCGTTCGTTTCGCGACCCGCCGAGAAACACGTTCTCCCCTGCCCGGAAAGGGTCGACCGTCGAGTCAGGATCCATCCGATGCATCTCCGCCGAACGAGATGGTAAATCGGCGCGGGCCCGAGAAAAAAGAGAACCGGGGGCGGCGTGGCGGTGCTTGGAGATGCGTGATGCGTGATGCGTGATGCGTGATGCGTAGTGATGTGTGGCCCCCGCCGGATCACTGCCGCTCGGGTTTGGATTGGCGAAGCCGTTCACGCGCCGGCCCAAGCGGCGTAAATCAA
>JBKJSI010000803.1:0-2932 GCA_046595915.1 Pirellulaceae bacterium | reverse complement strand
AATCGCCCGAACACCCCGGCAAGGAATTCACCGGAACCGTCGCGCGAACCGCGG
Source organism: Pirellulaceae bacterium (assembly GCA_046595915.1). GTDB lineage: Bacteria > Planctomycetota > Planctomycetia > Pirellulales > Pirellulaceae > JBKJSI01. The sequence goes on along the minus strand of JBKJSI010000803.1, from coordinate 2,878 downwards.
CGTTCGTGGAACCCCGTTCACGCACGCTCAACGTCGAAATCGAACTTCCGAACGCCGATCGCAAATTGCTGCCCGGCGGTTACGCCGAAGTCCACCTCGCGATGCTCGACACGCAGCAGCGCATCCGAATCCCCTCGAGCACGCTGCTGTTGAAATCGAGCGGCGTATTTGTGGCGGTCGTCAACCGCGATTCGGCCATCGAACTCGTGCAGGTCCATCTCGGTCGCGATTTCGGCGCCGAAGTCGAAGTCGCCGACGGCCTCCAAGGCGTCGAATCACTGGTCGTGAATCCGCCCGACGATCTCGCGAGTGGCGAACTTGTCACCTTCACCGCGAGACCGGCCAAAGAATAGTCCCCGTGCGAAGACCCGCGTACAATGGCCGCAGTTCGGAGCTTCCCAGCGAGCCCGCTCGGCGAAAAAGACGCATGTCCCAAGCACCCACAACGCAAGTCAGCTTACTCATTCGAATCCGCGATGGCGCCAATCATGTGGCGTGGCAGGAGTTTGCACAAATGTACGGGCCCGTGATTTACGGCTTCGCTCGAAAGAGGGGGCTGCAAGACGCCGACGCCGCTGACCTCATGCAAGAAGTCCTGCGATCAATCTCGGGCGCGATCCAAAAGCTCGAATACGACCGCAAGCAAGGCACCTTCCGCGGCTGGCTCTTCACGATCACCCGCAACAAAGTTTTGAACTTCCACGCCGCCCGAAAAATACGCCCCACCGCCGCAGGCGATTCCCAAACCGCCCGCGCGCTCAATGAAAAACCCGAGCCCACCGATGACTCGGCGACCTGGGAACTCGAATACCAACGCCGACTCGCCCAAATCGCGATGGACCGCATCCGCAGCGAGTTTCAAGACAACACCTGGCGTGCCTTCGTACTCACCGCAGTCGAAGGCATCGCCGCAACCGAAGCTGCAAGCCAAGTAAAGATGTCGCCCGGCGCGATCTACGTCGCCAAAAGCCGCGTCTTAGCACGGCTCAAAACTGAAATCGAAGCGATGCAGCGACTGGAGGACCAATCATGAACACCAAATCACCGTGCCCGTGCCCGAGCAAAGACGAACTCCAAAAACTCGTCGACGGCTCCCTTTCGGGCGACCAGCAAAAAGCCTACGAGCCGCACCTAGAAAAATGTCCCGGCTGCCAGATTGCGCTCGAATCGATCGCAACGGGCGAGACGAATTTGTCTCAAGTGGTTCGCCTGGCGGAACAGGCCGTGCCCCAAGCGACTTCGGCCTACTGGCCCGCCCTCCGAGCCGCCAGTCAATCACCAAACGACATCGCAACCCTCGACGGCAATGCCATCAAGCCCAAGCGAGAATTGGCGCTCGACTTCTTGGAGCCCGCGAACGATCCCGTCTACTTGGGCCGCCTCGATCACTTCGAAGTAATGCGAATCATCGGCCGCGGCGGGATGGGCGTCGTGCTCGAAGCCTTCGACTCGCATCTTCAGCGCAACGTCGCGCTCAAAGTTCTCGATCCCGAACTCGCGACCGACGAGACGGCGAAGACACGCTTCTGCCGCGAGGCCCGCGCTGCCGCGTCGATTTCGCACGAAAATGTCGTCGCTGTGCATCAAGTCGTGAAGGCCCAGGAGGGCAGGCTTCCGTTCCTCGTGATGCAACTCATTTCCGGCGAGACGCTTGACCAACGCATCGCCCGAGATAAGAAGTTGCCCATCCGAGAAATAGTCCGCATCGGCATGCAAGCGGCACGCGGTTTGGCCGCCGCACACGCCCAAGGCCTCGTCCACCGCGACATCAAACCCGCGAACATGATTCTCGAGCCGCCCGAAGGGCGCGTCAAACTCACCGACTTCGGCCTCGCCCGCGTTGCTGACGATCTCAAGCTAACCCGCACCGGTTTCGTCGCCGGCACGCCGCTCTACATGGCGCCCGAACAAGCCCGCGGCGAAGCCACCGACGCCCGTTCTGATCTCTGGGGTCTCGGCGCGATCCTCTACGAAATGACCACCGGCCAAACGCCCTTCCGCGGAAACTCGGCGCTCGAAGTGCTGCACAAGATCACCGAAGTGAAGCACGTGCCGGTCCGCGAAATCGAGCCCAACGCGCCCGATTGGCTCGCCGAAGTCATCGACGACCTGCTCGCGAAAAAACCGGAAGACCGCTACCAAACCGCAACCGATTTGGCGGAAGTCTTGGAGTTCCACTGGACGCATCTCAAAACGTCTTCCGGCGAGCTCCCCAACGTTTGCCAGATCGAACTGCGCCAACAGCGCAGACGCAATCGCGTGATCATGGGAATCTCAGCGGTCGGACTGCTAATGCTCGGCATCGTCGCCGGGATGTTCCTGCCCTGGGGCCGCCTCCCAAACATCACGAAGCCCGCCTCCGCGCCGCCTATCGCCGTCCTCAGCGCCAACGCCGGCGCAGTCTGGTCAGTAGGCTTCGACGCCAAAGGCGAATCACTCGCCATGGGAGTTGAAGATGGCACCGTGCGCTTTTGGGACATTCCCAAGAAGAGCGTGAAGGCAACGCTCGAAGCCCACGGCGGCACCGTGTGGCAAACCGAGTTCTTCCCACGCAGCGAAATGCTGGCCACCGCAGGCGACGATGGTTTATTGAAGATTTGGAATCTCTCGCAAAGCGAGCCCGTCAAAACGTTCGAACATCCCAACGCGGTCCGCGGGCTGGCGATCTCGCCCGACGAGAAAATCATCTTCAGCGGCGACCGCAAAGGCGGCCTGCACGCTTGGTCGCTCGACAATGGCGCGGAACTCCAGCAGGCCAAATTGGATGGCGCGATCTACGCCGTAAAGGTCTCGAACGATGGCCAAACGCTCGCGACCGGCGGTAGTGACAAGATCGTCCGGCTTTGGAACGCGAGCACACTCAAACAGAAACTTCCGC
>JBKJSI010000661.1:0-8178 GCA_046595915.1 Pirellulaceae bacterium | reverse complement strand
CCGCCAAGCCGCGTCGCGCCACCGTTTGCGCGACATTCCGCAGACGCTTTCCTAAATACGTATCTTGGATCTTGGCGGGAAGTTCACTGAGACGGCCCAAGATTGAATTGCAGGCTTCTTCGGTCGTTTCTCCAGGCGCGGGTTCCGGAAGCTCGATCGCCGCGTCAGCGCCCATTTCGCCCGAAATGGAGAAGAATTTGCAAATCAGCGATGCGAAGCCCACGAAGAACAGACCGACTTCGGTCATGTTGATCGGATGGCCTGCGGTATAGCGGAGCAAAAAGTCGTAGTGCAGCGGCCCGCGATACACCAGCAAAAAATAGATGCCCGTTGCCCAGCCGCCAATAAAAATGGGCCAGCCCAAGCTGCCGAGCGAAGTGAATAGACCTTTTCGTTTTTCTTTACGAGCCACAGTGTGCTCCTTGCAGTGCTAGCGCGAACGTTCCTTCGCCCTTGGGGTAGGGAAAGGCATCGTGTTATCGGTCCATGAAACGATTTGCTTGAAGCGTTGCGATTTAACAAATCCGCAAAGTCAGCAATGAGAGGAGTATTTAGCGATTTACGGCCGCTACATCGACGCCGAAATGAGCGCAGGGCTAGCGTAGTAGAGATAGCAGCTCGGAGTTAGCGTGGCATCGCTTGACCTTGCTTCACCGGGGCCGGTTTTGTACGGTTCGCCCCAACGTATTCATTCCCCTTCCGCGAAATTCCTTTGGACATCGGGCATGCACGCCAATTCGCCCAAGAATAGGTCGCGTCATCTCTGCGACATTCGCGGATTACTCCTCGCGTTATTGCTTTCGTCGCCAATGCACTTTGGCTGTAAAATGGCAGCGACAACGGCGAACTCGGATGGCGTGCGGCTCTTTCAAAATGGCAACTACCAAGCAGCGAGCCAGCGATTTCGGCAGGCGATCGCGACCGACCCCCGCAACTCGGATGCGTACTACAACGAAGCGGCAACGCTGCATCGCATTGGAGTTCAGTCCTCCAATCCGCAGCTGCTGAAGCAAGCCGAGGAAATGTACAACGTCTGCCTCGACCTCAATGAAAACCATACCGACGCCCGACGCTCACTAGCGGTGCTCCTAGGCCAATCGGGCCGCAGCGACAAAGCTTTTGCCCTGATGAAGAGCTGGGTTACGACGCAACCTCAAGTTGCCGACGCTCGTATTGAACTCGCCCGCCTCTATCAAGAATATGGCGACGATAAAACCGCCGAACAGCAACTCACGGAAGCGGTGAAGGTCGATCTCAACAACCCTCGTGCTTGGAAAGCGCTAGCAAGCATCCAGGAGAAAAATGGAAACCCTGCGCAAGCCATTGCCAACTATCAACGCTCATTGCAAATCAATCGCTTTCAGCCCGAGCTGACCCAAAAGCTCGCGTCGCTCATGCCGACGAATAGCAGCCCGACTACCACCACACCGACCTGGGCCTCGAATCCCAATTTCAGCGCCACCCAGCCTGTAAATCTCTCAGGCGGGAGCGCTCCGCCAATTGGCCCCATTGCAGCGCCGCCAACCATTCCGACGATTCGGGCTCCAAGATATTGAGCTGAAATCCCGTCAAGCTTAAGCCGCTTTGGCGAGTGAAGGCATACGACGTATCGGCGCCCCCAGTTGGTCACTCGCTAGCAGTTCACCATCTAAGCCAAAAAACTTGACTTGATTCTCTTCAAAAAACCAAACCGCTTGGTAACCGCCTAGCATGAATCGCCGGCCGCAGTAGGCATTATCTTGAAGCAGGCAAGATTCCGCGAGATTTTCTACATCCGTCGCGCCAAGCTGAGTTAGCCGCGATCGAACTTCGCCTCGAATCGATTCAAGTGAATGCACGCCGAACTTCCCTGTTAGCTGACAGCGATCGCGGAGGAGACTGGGCTCCTCTTCCCGTCGACGATGACGAATAGGGATCGTCGAGATTGGTCCGATTCTTCGTGGCGGACCTAGGCCATGGTCCGGCTTACCTGGTCGTTAGAGTTTACCAAGCAGGCGTTTTTGCCCCGCAATTTCTCTTATTCGCTAAGCGCCATACTCGGAGATGAGGAAGGCGTGACTTCGATGGCCGGAAGGCGGGGCGTCCGATCGCGAATACCCCGTTCGCCACCCACATTTCGGTCTTGGGTTGGAACGTAGCGATCAAAGCCCACGCCGTTGTGAGAAAAGATGCAATTCCGCCCATTATGCTTGGCGGCATAAAGAGCTTCATCAGCTCGGCCAATCAGACTCTTGACCGAATCACCATCCAATGCCATCGCGACGCCCGCGCTAACACTGGTTTCGAGCCGTTGCTCCGTTAACGATCGAATGCGCTCCGCAAATCTTCCGGCGCCCGCCAGATCGGTTTCTGGCATGACAACGACAAATTCTTCGCCGCCAAATCGGCAGCAGAGATCGGTTTCGCGAATCGTCTCACCCAAGATTGCGCCAAACTGCCTGAGCAATTCGTCGCCGGCCAAGTGACCATGTTCGTCGTTAACGCGCTTGAAGAAATCAAGATCAAAGATCGCCACAGCAAAGATGGTGCGATAACGACCGGTGAGCGCGAATTGTGACTGGAGTGCTTCTTCGAGCGCCCGCCGGTTGCCGAGCCCCGTGAGTGCGTCGGTCCGATTCTCGGTAAAGGACATTAGTGAACTGGTTTGATATCGGAGCGCGTCATAAGCGGCGGCAATTTCTTGCGAAAGTTCAAGAGTGGGCTTCAGTACGCTTTCTGCCTCGGTAATCATCGCCGAGATGCTATGCGTATTCTCTTTTCGCTGCATATCGCCAATTTTTTCGCGGAATCGGACCAGGCTCGACTGGTGTTTGGACAACTCTTCACGCACACGACGAGTGATCACCTCTAACTCGGCAATCACAGTGAGCGCGCGCTTCAATTCAAGCCGGTTCGAATCAGCCGAAGCCCAAGCCAGACGCCGCGATCGTCCAATGACATAGCTGGCAATCGCCACGACCACAATCACGGCCCCTGAAGGCGAAGATAGCGTCCAAAATTCATTCCAAGGCATGGTATTTCTTTCTTAGCGCTCAAAAGCGTTGGTGCTGCCGGGCCTACCAGTCCTTCCGGCCGCCCATCCCGCGAAGCCAGTACGTGCCCAATGCGAAGGCAAGCGCGAGCAAGATGAGCCAATGCTGTCGGTTCATCGAATGCATGAGCCGGATCGAGTTCTCGGAAAACGTCTGGACGTATTGGGTTACGTGATACATACGCCACCTCGCTCTCGACGCAGCAGGGACGAAATTGCTCCGCTACACCCAAAAGCATAGGTCACTCCCAGAAAGCACCCTTCAAATCACGAGAGAAGCACGATCGCCAGCCTCCAACTCAAAGCCAGCGCGACCCGTCAATCGCTACATTCCGCACCATCTCCCTTGAGTAAAACGAAGTATCCGTAAGAACCACGGAGCCGCCTTGATGCACGAAGAGTCCCGAGTAGAATTCGGAGACGTTTTGGGGCGGTAGCTCAATTGGTTAGAGCACTGGACTGTCGATCCAGAGGTTGCGGGTTCGATTCCCGTCCGCCTCGCTAAATGCGAATCCTTCGAAATCGCCCGCCAAACTTGGCGGGCTTTTTCGTTTCTTGGCTAAAATAGGTGGTGGGTATCACCTGATTAGTAGTATCGCAGGAGCTGTCCAAGGTGAAAAAAATAGCCCTTAGTGTCGGGAATTGCTCGATGGATGAATCGAGCCTGCGTCGGGTGATCGATAAGCACTTTGGCGTAGCATTGCTGGCCGTCGATTCTGCGGAGGAAGCACTAACGGAATTAGCGACGAAACCGATCGCCTTGGTCTTGGTAAATCGCATTTTCGACCAAAATGGCGACGAGGGACTCGCGCTAATTCAACGGATTAAGACGGATCCAAAAATCGCCGCAACACCAGTAATGCTCATTTCAAACTATCCGAATTTTCAAGTTCAGGCCGAAAGACTAGGTGCAGCGCCAGGCGTAGGCAAATCGACGCTTTCGACCAAGGAATCGCTCGAGCGACTTGGCGCTTACTTGAGTTCAGATGCTCCGCACCCTAACGCCTAAACCCTGCGATGAAGCGCAGCCGCAAGCAGTCGCAAAAAACAACTTCCGAAAGTACCTACTAAAAGTACTTGATTAGGCAATTGCACTTGGCAATCTAAAGCGTTAGATGGCAATGTGACCCCAGATAGTGGCCATCAAGGCCTTCTAGGCAGCCTAAAGAAAACAAGCCGTTTTTCGATGCCTACGCCCTGAAGGCACAACCGATCATTCCGGCTTTTAGCCGTCGATACCCGTAGCCGTGCAGCCTATTTCTAGTTGCCCCTCCAAACAGCTTCGGCGGCCAAATCGCTTCGATTTTTGTTATTCTGTCTCAACTGCTTAGTCCCCGCTTTGCAAAGTGCGTTTCCTGGGAGGTCCGCGATGCGTTGCTTGTCCGTGTTATTCCTATCTACTTTTTTCGCAATAAATCTCATGACGACCGATTCCGCGCCAGGGCAAGCGCCCGCGCCATCAAAAAAACGCCCCATCACGATCCAAGATCAATTCGCATTCAAACGATTGGCCGACCCACAAATCAGTCCCGATGGTTCGCAAGTCGTCTACGTGGTGTCGAGCGTCAATTTAGAAGCAAACAAATCGAGCTCCAACCTCTGGCTCGCCGCCGTCGATGGAAAATCGCCCCCGCGTCAACTAACGACCACCGATAAAAAAGATAACCACCCGCGCTGGTCGCCCGATGGCAAGCGAATCCTGTTTGAATCAACCCGCTCCGGCAGCGGACAGCTCTGGATCATCGAACCCAGCGGCGGCGAAGCCAAAAAAATCACCGAAATCAGCACCGGCGCAGGCACCGCAATCTGGTCCCCCGATGGCAAGCAAGTCGCGTTCGTCTCCGCCGTCTATCCCGAATTTAGCGAACTTCCCTTCGAGCAGAGCGACGCGAAAAACAAAGAGAAAAGCGAGGCCATTGAAAAGTCACCCGTCAAAGCCAAAGTCTTTACGCGGCTCTTCTTTCGACACTGGGACAGCTACGTCGAAGACAAACGCCAACACCTCTTCGTCGTCGGCGCCGATGGCTCAAACTGCCGCGATGTTACGCCCGGCGATCGCGACGCCTACCCAACTAGCACCACTTTCAGCGTCGGCGATGATTTCACGTTCACCCCCGACAGCAAACATTTGATTTTCTCGGCGGTTCCCGACAAAGATGAGTCATGGAGCACGAACCATGACCTCTGCCGCGTCTCGATTGACAACAAATCGGCACAGTGGGAATCGCTCACGAAAGAAAATCTCGCCGCGGACGGCTGCCCGCGCTTTTCACCCGATGGAAAAATGCTCGCCTACCGAGCCCAATCGCGCACTGGCTATGAAGCCGATTTCTGGGCCGTGAAAGTCGTCACCTGCGATGCTTCCGGCGGAAACTGGAAGCCCGTCAAAATCGCCACGCAAGACTCGCCAAATGTGGACGACCTCGCTTGGGCCGGCAATCAAAAAGTAATTGCCTCCTGCGAAGATCGAGGTTATCGCCGCTTCCTCACGATCGCCGTCGGCGCCGAAGGCCCGATTGTGAAAGGCGCCGCGACCGAAGGCTCGCGCACCGCCCTCACGGTCAGCCTCGACGGCGCCGCGATGGCGTTTGCCGAAGCCCGAATGGATCGCCCCAACGAAGTCTTTTCGATTAGCCCCGCGACCAACGGCGCCAGCACTATGCTGAGCCAGGCGAACAGCGAAACGCTCAAATCACTCGACCTACCACGACCCGAATACGTCGAAGTGCCCGTCGAAGGCGGCGTGAAAATGCAAATGTGGCTTCTCAAGCCACCCGGCTTTGATCCCGCAAAAAAATGGCCCGTCGCCTACCTCGTTCACGGCGGGCCTCAAGGCATGTGGGATGACGGCTGGAGCTTCCGCTGGAACGCCCAAGTCTGGGCCGCCCAAGGTTATGTCGTCGCCCTCCCCAACCCGCGCGGCTCAACCAGTTTCGGCCAGCAATACATGGACGACATCTCCGGCGACTGGGGCGGAAAGTGCTACCGCGACCTCACCGCCGGCGTCAAACACCTCAAGTCGTTGCCCTACGTCGACACCACCCGCATGGCCTCCGCAGGCGGCAGCTTCGGCGGCTACATGCAAAACTGGTTCGCCGTCAACGAAATCGCCAAAGAATTCAAGTGCCTCGTCACCCACTGCTCCGTCTGGGATTTCGAAAGCATGTGGGGCACGACCGATGAACTCTGGTTCGACGAATGGGAACATGGCCTCCCCTGGAACCCCAAACCGAATCTGCCCGAACACTCGCCCCACAAACTGGCAGGCAACCTCGGCAAATACAAAACGCCGATGCTGATCATCCACAACGACCTCGACTTCCGCTGCCCCATCGGCCAAGGCCACGAACTCTTCACCGCCCTCCAACGCCAAGGCGTCCCCTCCCGCTTCCTCAACTTCCCCGATGAAGGCCACTGGGTGCTCAAGCCACAAAACAGCAAACGCTGGCACGAAGAGATTTTTGCCTGGCTCAAGATTTACGCACCCCCGGGCGGCAAATAGTAAGCCGCGCGAGTGGCAACAAGAAAACGCCCGCGACCGACGGTAAGGGAGGAAGCCGTCGGTCACGAGCGATGAAGGGCGCGAAAGACGCGCATCTCCGCGCCCCTGGTTCATGGGTTTACGGATTGATCAACTTGGGCGGCGGCAATTTCGCGGCAATCTGGGCGAACGCCGAGATCATTTGCGCCTCCATTTCTTGCACAGAGCTACCGCCGGGCACATCTACCCACACGCCCTTGCCCGCGAAGGCGATCGCTTTCATGAGCGAACGATCCGCATCGGCGCCGACAGTGAGCGTATGGATGGTGAACCCGGCGTTAATCGCTTCTCGAGCTTGATAGAACGAGTACTTTTTGTGGACATCCGTGGTGGTGTAATCAGCGTCACCATCGCCGTCATAGTCAGTGAGTGCGGCCCAATTCCAATCTGCCGGCGCGCTCCAGCCACTCGGACTCCGATTCGCTTGACCATCGGTCATGATCAGAAGCGTCGGCTTCGAGCCAAAGCGTGCATGCTGTGACAATAAGTTGCGACCTTCGAGAATACCCGCCCCCATTGCCGTATAGAGGTCGTAGTGTCCTGCTTGGCGATGGGTTTGGATTGCATTGAGTTCCGCATAATTCGCGGTGATCGGGTTCGCCGCGATATTGATGTTGTAGCCATCAAAGGTCAGCGAGTTTTCCACCCGAGCCGTTTCATCGTAAGTCGCAATTCCCAGTTCATCGTTCATTTGCAAATCGCCAAGAAACTGGGTGAAGAGCGTCATCCCTTGCTTCATGGCATGAAAAGGGTAGTGCGGCGCTTTCCAGAGCACAGGTGTTTGAGCGTAGGTCGGTTTCTGGGTCAGCAAGTAATTGACAAAGTTGAGCCCGCCGTATTGTCGACGATAGCCAGCGTTTTTGACGGTGCTATCGGTCCGGCAGTAGTCAATGAAAGTGTCCCAGGTACCCGAAGGAAATGGATAGGGAATGCTCGTGAGTCCAAATTGAGCTTTCACGGCCGCATTCGAATCGGTGAATTTTTCGCCATTTCCGGAGGGATCACTATTCGCGTTGGACCCCGATTTCACCCAGCACTTGTTCAGTGTCTTACTGGCGTTGCCACCCGTCCCTTTGAGTGTCTTACTGGCGTTGCCACCCGTCCCTTTGAAAGTGCCCGTCAGCCCGGTCAAACTTCCAAAAGTCTGGGTGGAGTTATCCGAAAAGCCGAGCACCACACTCTTGAGGTTGAGGGTGGAAGTGACATAGATCTCGTTGTCCTTGAAGGTCACGTAAAGCTGCGGCATGCTCCCGCTACTGGGCGTCGCTCCTTTAATTTTGAGATATGCATTGCTAAAAGCCAGCGAGCCGGTGTTGATCGGCTGAATCGCATTCCAAATATCTTGGATATTCGATTCAACATTCGCTTTGCCCAGCTTGGAGAAAGCACTATACGTGCTGTCATCATTCATCGATGCCGAATAGTCGAGCACGCACACAATATCGCGCGACTCAACAAACGCGGTTGCGGTCGCGGAGAGTTCGATACTCGAAAGCCCGACCGCCCAGCCAAATGCCAATGGCAACTTTCCATTGGGCAGACTTGTGTCAGGCTGATTGCGATGAGCATTGACTCGAACGACATTGTATGGCTGCGCGCCCCAGTT
>JBKJSI010000171.1:0-6986 GCA_046595915.1 Pirellulaceae bacterium | reverse complement strand
CGAAATCGAAAACCAGTTCGAGTTTGATGTGCTTTTGATCAATGTCGCGGCTGCGGATTGAACGAGTTGGAAACGTAAAGCGTCCCGGGCGTGGACCTTGAGCCGAACAAACAGCGTGCGATCCAAGAGATAACAATGCGGCGAGAAGTAGATAGCCGCAACGGACCGCCAAAGTTCGTACCGAGATCATTCTTTGCTTCCTTAAAAACTCGCTCAATGATTCAAAGTCTACCCGACGTGCAAATCAAAGCCTGGAGCCATCAATGTTAGCTCCTAGGGTAATTGGAGACGCGGCAAAGCTCAAAGAGATCGTTGCTGCTTCGAGTTTTGTGCTCTGCCATAGCGATTAAATGTAGGCGTCGAAAACTCGCACTTTGGCCCAAGTAGGCTTATTCTCGTCGATGAATTGCTGATGCCGCGGAGCAACCTGATAGGCATCGTGCGCCGCTCGGGAGTCGAAAACGACATGTAACGCGACATCCCAGTCCCGTTGGTTGACCTCTCGAGTGAGATCAGCAACGAGAGATCCCGCAGAGTAGTAGAGGACGCCAGCGTGGCCGGAAAGGTACTTATCGCAAGCGGCGATGAGCGCTTCGATGGCGGCTGGTGAAGATTCCTTCAAAGTGAAATAGACGATGTGGGCCAATTTGGTCCGCTGCGACATCGAGGTTTACCTAATTAAGGGACAAGAAACGAAAAACGGGCGACATGATGATACAAAGTCGTCTGTCGGTTTGCTTGGCGCCCACCGAGTTCGAAAACTGGCGGAAAGTTCATGCTGGTTTTGGCGGTCGAGTAACTCGCAAGAAGTCTTGCGAGGACTAACAACACATCCATCATGAGCCGAAGCGGACAGCGGGGCGAAGATCATTGCCTCCACTTCATTACATAACGCCAGAACCCATTTCTCCGTCCGTCCTTGATGAGAACGCTGAACAATCACCTGCGCCGCTAAGGGAGCAGCCACAGCATTTAAGCGAGCGCCGAATCCCAGAATAGTTATGAGGAACCCGTATCAAAGGTAGTGGTACAGTCATCGGCGGGGCTAGGTTCTCGTTTTCGCGAGGAACCATGAACAACAAGGAACCATGAACAACAAGTCACTTGAATGCTCCTGGATGCGTTACCGCGCTTCGTTTTGAACATTTTTCTTGACGTAACCCTGAATAAGGGCGATAAATCGCAACAGCACATCGTCCTCGGAACGCGATGCGCCTGTTCGTCCTAATCGAGAGAGGTGTTCAATGAGCTTGCGCTACGTCTGTGTATGGAGCGGTCTACTGCTTCTGCAATCCAGTTGGCTCCTCGGCCAAGATGCGAACCCCAATAGCCGGCTTCGCAAAAGCGGCCAGCAAAGCGGCTCTTATCGCCAGCCGGAAGTGAAGCCCCAATCGGGCAACAATGTGTCGGCCAGCGCATCTGCCAGTGCATCTGGCTTTGGCTTCGGCCAAGGCGGTGGGTACGGGCAAGGTAACGGCATGGGTTTCGGCCAAAACTACGGCAACCCCATGCAAGCCAATCGCGGTATGGGATTCGGCAATGGAATTGGCTTCGGCAGCGCCCGCGCGCAGGCGAGCGTCACCGCCAATGGTGCAGAACCCAAATCCGCTCGTCCAAGCACCAGTCGCTCCGCAAACAAAAGCCAAGCCGATAGCAAAGCCTCATCGAGCGGCAAAAAGAATCGTAGCGCAAGTTACGTCGATGGCGATCGCATGATTTCCGTCACCGAAAGCAAAAGCAAGATTAAGGTCACCATCAGCAATGAGGCGACGGACGAAGAAAATTCTTACTCCGCCAAAAACGTCGCCGAACTCGAAAAGAAATTCCCCGAAGCGTACGAGGCTTACAAGCTCGCCATCGAAAATGACGACGAAGAAAAAGCGGCTGACGCGAAAGGCGTCGACTCGAAAGGCGATGCCGAAAGCCTAATGGAGGAGCAACTCAAAAAGCTGGAAGCCGAAGCCGCCGGCAACCCCGCGATGCAGCAGATGCTCCAACAAATGCGCCGCGAAATGGGTCGCTAACGTTTAGAAATGTTACGCTTCGGTTCTTAACAAAAGTTGTTAACTAACTCGATGCACTTCCGTCGTCAAAGGAATGGCGGCGGCAGCGGCTTGTGCGCGAAGGATCATCCGCCAAACTCGCCGGATGATCCAAAGCGCTGGCAGGGCAAATATCAGCGCCACCAGGAGCCAAGGAGCAGCGGCGGCGAATCCGATGGCGAAATTCTCGCCCGCTACTTTCAAATCAGCAAGCGAATTGCCGAATGCACTGCTGATGCGATTCGAAAACGTCGGCGTTTGTGGCGGCACATAGTCGCGGATCTCGCGGAAATCCACTTCGATCGTGGCAAGTGAGGTGCGATCTTGAAGCCGGCGCATCGTACCTTCGAGTTGCTCAAGTTCGCCGCTAATGCGACTGAGTTCGCGTTCGACGGAGACGATCTCTTCCAGCTTCGCCGTAATTTTCTTGTCTTCGAGATAGCGGCGAATCGCTTCTTGTTCGGTTTTCTTGTTTTTGATGCGGCCTTCGAGATCAAAATATTGATCGGTCACGTCTTCCGAATCGGCTTTGTTTTGGACGGGCTCGCCGATCTCCAGAATCGCTTCCCGCAGCGTTTCAAATCGCTCCGTCGGCACCCGAATCCGCCAATGGCCGCTTCGAGTCTCGCCCGACTGCTCGCGCAAGTCATCGCTGGCGATAAATCCGCCGGATGACTTGATTGCGGATTTGAGCTGTCCCGTCGCGGCCTTCAAGTCTTTGACGATGACTTCGATGTGGGCGTTGTAAATGATTTTGAGATTGGCTCGGGAGACAAGGGTCAGCTGCGGAGCCGCCCCCATGGCGCCCGCGATTTCGCCTGCAGCCATAGCTTCGCTTGGCGCACCTCCAGCTATTTTAGCTGGGGCGACGCTTTGCAATGCCGTAGCAGGTCGATCAAAAGCCACGTCGTTACGAAAGTTAGCGTGATCTTTGGCGCCGCAACCGCAGATCAACGCTATCGCCGCCAGCAGGCCTGCCATTTGAAATCGAGCCACGTTGTAGTCTCCTTTACCTGGGATTGATCCGCTTCGCGCGCTGTCTATTCCCTATCATGCTAGCGATTCTCACGCTATTTGTACAAACTTCGATTGACCCGCTTTGCTGACCTTTGAATAATCCCCGCGCGATATGGGTTTCGCGATTGGGGTTTGCTTTGCGCTATTGGTTCGAAAATTCGCCTCGTTATGTTATACGCCTCGCCGGCGTCGTGGCGATTGTCTGTCTCCACCTTTCGCATTTCGTATCAAACTTGGTCGCGCAAGACTCTTATTCACTACGAGATTCCTGGCAGCCCCGTGCAAGGCATTTTGGCGTTTACGAGCTCTATCAAGAAGAATTAGCCCAGTTCCGCAACTTGCAGCCATTTTTCTACCTCTCCAATCAAGGCGAGGTAGTCGAAGCGAAACCACTGGCCCAGGATCCGGTAAATCAAGAACACGTAGTAGATGAGCTTGAAGCGAACACCGACCTCGATGTAGGCGAGCACGGCGAAGTCCTTTTCGGCGGCGTGCGACATTGGTTTCGCAACACGCCTTTCTTTGGGCATGGCGTAACTGCTGTAGACGATCCACGACGACACTGGGGCGTGGGCATTCCGCTCGAAGGCACTTCATGGCGCAATCGTCCTTGGCATGTGGGCGTCTTCGCGGGCATGCTTGATGGCGGCGTGGTCGCCAATGGCGACGTGCTGCAAGACTCGGGACTATTTTGGGGCGTGCGAGTCGGAAATGACTTCGATCATTATTGGGGCTGGGAGCTGCGAGTTGGCACCGCGAAAATTGACCTCACTCGCCACGATACCGGCGTTCCACTCGCCCAAGATGGCCGCAATACTTACTACGATTTGAACGTGCTCTATTACCCGCTCGGCGACACCCGTTGGCGGCCCTATCTCTCGCTCGGCCTCGGCGCCGCGACGCATGGGTTTGCCGATTTGCAAGGCAACTCATTCGACGAAACGACCGCGATCATGCCACTCGGCCTGGGCGTCAAGTACTTCGTACGCCCCGGCGCGAGCATCCGCGCGGAGTTTACGAACAACTTCTCCTTTGGCACGCAGAATTCGTCTGGCACCGACAATATCTCCCTGACGATGGGTTTCGATTGGCACTTCGGCGGCCATCGCAAAGTCTATTATCCTTGGGATTCCAGCATCCAAGTTTGGTAGACTAGCCTCGCACTTCTTCTAAGCGAGGCAACCATGAAACAATACCGCGTCAAACCCGGCGACAAGTTCAAGCTCTCCGACCGCGACCCCAGCGACTCCAAAGAATGCCCCGGCGGCAAAGAAGAGGGCAAGCAGCGGACCCTCAAGATTAATGCGGAACTGGAAGACCTCCAGGAGCTGATGTACGCCGAGCACAAGCACAAGTTGCTCGTCGTCTTTCAAGCGATGGACACCGGTGGCAAGGATGGCGTTATTCGGGCCGTGTTCGACGGCGTGAATCCAACCGGCGTACATGTCGCCTCCTTCAAAGCCCCCTCCGCAACCGAACTCGATCACGACTACATGTGGCGCATTCATCAGCGCACGCCCGCGCGCGGCGAAATCGTGATCTTCAACCGTAGCCACTATGAAGATGTGGTCGTCGTTCGCGTTCACAACCTCGTGCCCAAGGACGCTTGGCAAAAGCGGTTCCGGCACATCCGCGAATTCGAACGCATGCTCACAGACGAAGGCGTGACGATCCTCAAGTTCTTCCTGCACATTGACAAAGACGAACAAAAAGAGCGCCTCCACGCCCGCCTCGATGATCCGGCAAAGCACTGGAAATTCAACCTCGGCGACATCAAAGAACGGGCGCACTGGGACGAGTACATGACTGCCTACGAAGAAGCAATCGCCGAAACCAGCACCGATGAAGCGCCCTGGTACATCGTGCCCGCGAACAAGAAGTGGTATCGCGATTTGGTCGTCGGCACGGTGCTCGTCGACAAGCTCAAGTCGTTAAAAATGACCTATCCGCCGAATACGGAAGACCTGAGCAAAATCGAAATTCCCTAAGCAAGCCTTGTACATCAGCTATCAAACTTTGTCCGTCAAACATGGAAACTTTCGGGTGGCACGCCCTGGAGGTACCCCGCAAGGGCGTGGAATGCGTACTGCCATCATCCGATAGTCGCTCTACTAGCCCACTGCTTTCTTCGCCTCCGCCAGCAACTTATCAAACAGCCCCCTCTGCTCTGAATACTTCTTCAAATCCGCCGGCGGATTACTATGAGCCTCGAGTAGCACCCACCCGCTGTAATCCATTTCCACCAGCATCTTAAATAGCTCCGGAAACGGATACCCCTTGCCATCGAGCTCGCGAACATGGCAAGTCTGCCCAAACCGCCCCGAGACCATCTTAAAATTCTCCGCGATGCCGGGCGCTTTCAGGTCCGTATCATTGCAGTTCCAGCAGACAGCCACCGAAGTATTCTTCGCGACCTCCATGATCGCCTTGATCGTCGAAAGCTCCGAGCATTGACCATGAACTTCCAGACGGACTTGTTGGCCAAAGCCTTCCGCGTATTCGCCTAGCTCATTCAGCGACTTGCCGATCTGCTCAATCGTCTTTTCGCGCGGCGTGCCGTCATGAAAGCGATCAGGCTTCACCTTCACGCCGCTGCCGCCAATGTCGTGGCTGAGGCGAATAAACTCCTTCGCCTTCTCAATCGCCTTCTTGAGAATCGCCGGATCGGGGTTATCAAACCGCTCATCGCTACCAATGCCCACGCAGGTGACGCCGCTATCAGCAAACTTCTGCCGCACTTCACCGCGCTGCTTTTCATCGAGCGATGGCTCAACGCCATGCTTATGCGTCGTACGCAGCTCAACACCGCCATACTTCTGCTCGGCACACGTTTTCAGCAGCGTATCCAAATCGAAGTCGCGCCCCCATTGATACGTGACCATGCCGAACGCAATATTCTCCCCCTTCGCGGGCCGCGAGTGCAGCGCGGGGCCGAAGGCCAAGGAACGCGACGCGGCGGCGAGCCCGATCGCGGCGGGAATGGCGGACGCAATCAGCTGACGGCGAGTGGGGCCTGACATGGCGGGTTCGATCCTGGGAGTGGAAAGGTGTTTGCGCGAGGATAACTCGCAGAGACGGGCTCTGCAATCATCGGGCGCTCTACCAATTGCGGATCGCATCGCGATACTGGGGGAATGTCGAATTCCCGCTACGCCCGCCAATCCCAATTCGCCCCCATCGGCCCCGAAGGCCAAGCCCGCATCTCCGCCGCCCGTGTCCTCCTCTGCGGCTGCGGGGCCCTCGGCACCGTCATCGCCAGCACCCTCGCCCGAGCAGGCGTAGGCCACTTGCGAATCGTCGACCGCGATTTCGTCGAACTCAACAACCTCCAACGCCAAGTGCTTTTTGACGAAGACGACGTCCGCTCAGGTTTGCCGAAAGCGATCTGCGCAGCCGAAAAACTCCGCCGCACCAATTCCGAAATCACCATCGAGCCAATCGTCGCCGACATCACGGCAACCTCGCTGCCGCCGCTGCTGGAGGGCGTCGACCTCATCCTCGACGGCCTCGACAATTTCGAAACGCGATTCCTGATCAACGACGCATCGATCAAGCACAGCATCCCCTGGGTCTTCGGCGGCTGCCTCGGCGCCGAGGGCCAATCGATGACAATCGTCCCCGGCCGCACCCCCTGCTACCGCTGCCTCATCCCCGAGCCCCCCGACGCCGGCGCAGCAATCACCTGCGACATGGCGGGCATCCTTGGCCCGATCATCAATCTCGTCGCCTCGGTGCAATGTACGGAGGCGCTAAAAATCCTCTCCGGCAACGGGGGCGCAATTCGCAAGTCGCTGCTGCTCGTCGATGTCTGGACCAACTACTACCGCGAGATGAGCCTCGAAGGGCTGACGAGCGGAAAGTGCGAATGCTGCACCGGGCGCGACTTCCCCTGGCTAGAAGGACGCCGCGCCAATCCCCCCGTAATCC
>JBKJSI010000161.1:0-17544 GCA_046595915.1 Pirellulaceae bacterium | reverse complement strand
CTGACGCCGCCTCCAAGCATGCCGCGCGATCTTGTCGAAGGTCGCCCCTCGCCGAGGCAGAAGAGCGAAGTGCTCGCCATGCTCGCAGGCGCACCTACACCGCCTGCCCCGACTCGGCCGATCAAACTGGTGCTTGTTTCCGGGCCCAAAGACCATGGGCCGGGCGAGCATGATTATCCGGCGTTTCAAAAGGCTTGGAGCGAATTGCTCGCTTCGAGCGAAAAGGTAGAAGTTTCGACCGCCCAGGAATGGCCTGACAAAAAACAGTTCGCGGAGGCGGATGTGATCGTGTTCTTTCAGCGTGGTAGCTGGAACGAACAACGAGCGGCTGATCTTGATCCATACCTTTCGCGGGGCGGTGGGGCTGTTTATGTACACTGGGCCGTTGATGGGAATGAATTGGCGGAAGAGTTTGCCGAGCGGATTGGAATGGCGTCGAGGCCAACGATCAAGTATCGGCATGGCCCGCTCGATGTGGAGTTCAACCGGGCGATTTCGCACCCGATTGCGAGAAATTTTACGCGTCTCCAAATGGTCGATGAATCGTATTGGGAAATGCTTGGTAAGCTTCCGTCTGATCGAGTGATCGCGACGAGCAAGGAGGATGGTTTACCGCAGCCGATTTTTTGGACGAAGGAAGAAGGCAAGGGACGGGTTTTTGTTTCGATCCCGGGACATTATTCTTGGTCGTTCGATGATCCGGCGTTTCGAATTTTGCTGTTGCGCGGGATTGCGTGGACTGCGAAGGAGCCGGTCGATCGATTTAATAATCTAGTTTGGCCGGGGGCTGATATTGCTAAGTAGCGCAAAAAAGCATGCAGTCGCGGAGCGGCAGCGCTACGTAGTCGTCGTCGCTCCTGCGACGCGAACTTTTCGAATCACTAACTATTGAAGATGAAGGATGAAGTGCCAAATGATACATTCTCTAGCACGCCGAGACTTTTTAGCCGCGACTGGCGCGACACTCGCAACTCTTGCCGCTTCGCGATCAGTTTTGGCGGCGCCAGCGCCGGGCAAGTTAAAAAAAGCCGTCAAGATCTACATGGTGCAGCCGGGGAAGACGATCCTCGAAAAGATGGCGCTGCTTAAGGAGTTGGGTTACGACGGAATCGAGCTCGATTTTCCAGGGCCCTGTAGTGTCGACGACGTGAAGAAGGCGATGCATGCGACGGGGCTGATTGTGCCGGGCGTCGTCGATTCGGTTCACTGGAATGATCGGCTGAGTGATCCTAAGCCGGAGACACGCGAGAAGGGGCTCAAGGCGCTACTGGGGGCTTTGCAATACTCCAAAGATATCGGCGGGACGAGCGTGCTGCTCGTGCCTGGAAAAGTGACGGCGGATGCGCCGTTTAGGGAGTGTTTCGATCGCTCGGTTGCGGAGATCAAGAAGGCGGTTCCGACTGCGGAAAAGCTTGGGATCGATATTTTGATTGAGAATGTTTGGAACGATTTCTTGACCGATCCGAAGACGATGGCGGATTTTATCGACGCATGTGGCTCGAAGATCGTCGGGGCGCATTTCGATGTTGGAAATACGCTGCGCTATTCGCCGTCACACGAGTGGGTGCCCGTTTTAGGCAAGCGGATCAAAAAGCTCGATATCAAGGACTGGAGCAAGGATGATCGGGGCTTCAAAGCGAAGCTGCTCGAAGGAGACGCTGATTGGACCAAGGTGATGGCGGAACTCAAGAAGATTGGCTACGAGGGTTGGGGGACGGCGGAAATCCCGGGTGGTGATCGGGAGTGGCTCATCGATGTGGCCGCGCGGATGGATAAGATTTTTGCGCTGTAGTCGGCGTCGCTCCAGGGACGCGCACTTTTCATGTGCCGCTACTTTGACTTAGCTCTACTTAGGAACTCTTGTGAACGATTCTGCCTCAGAAAACTTGGCTGCGATTCTTGCTAGTTCCGCCTACTTGCTCGCGGAGGAGGATAAGTCTTTCTTGCGACGGCCTGAGCTTCGGGCGGCGCGGCTACTCCTTGAATATCTCAAAGTCGATTCGCTGCTGATTGATGAGCGGATTCGTTCGACGATTGTGGTTTTTGGCGGAACGCAGATTTTGGAGCGCGAAGATGCGCAGCGGCGGCTCGACTACGTCAAGGAGAAGTTGGCGGCTGCGCCTGCGGATTTGGTGAGACAGCGGGCAGTGCAGCGGGCGGAGGCGGCGCTGGCGAAGAGTCATTACTACGACGAGGCGAGAGCATTTTCGCGGCTCGTTTCGTCGACTTGCCAGATCAATGGCGAGTGTGAGTATGTCATCGTGACCGGCGGCGGTCCCGGGATCATGGAGGCGGCCAATCGTGGGGCGGCGGATGTCGACGCGAAATCGATCGGCTTCAACATCACGCTTCCCGAAGAGCAGAAGCCAAATCCCTATATTACGCCGAAACTCTGTTTTCAGTTCCGCTACTTTGCACTTCGCAAGATGCATTTTCTATTGCGGGCCAAGGCCCTGGTGGTCTACCCCGGCGGTTTCGGCACGATTGACGAACTTTCCGATGCGCTAACGCTAAGGCAAACCGGTCGAATGCAGGCGATCCCGATCATTTTGTATGGCACGAGCTACTGGAAGAAGATGATCGATTTCGATTTCATGGCGGATGAAGGGGTGATTCGCGACGAGCATTTGTCGCTCTTTTCTTACTCCGATTCACCGGAAGATGCGTGGCGGCAGATTTGTGATTTTCATGCGGGCGAGGTTGGGCAGCAGGGAGGCGGAGCGTAGGCAAGATCGATCAGGACCAGCCATAAAACGCTATAAATCAACTTGCCTTTAGTTGCTCCTCTTGGCCAATCCCAGTAACGCATCGGAGATGCACGAATGCTTGCGGAAGAAATGCGCCTCAGGGAGACCGAGGGGAGAACGGCCGATTGGCGGCGATGGGGGCCTTTTCTGTCGGAACGGCAGTGGGGAACGGTGCGCGAGGACTATTCGGCCAACAGCGATTGTTGGAACTATTTTCCACATGAACACGCCCGCAGCCGCGCGTATCGTTGGGGCGAAGATGGGCTGATGGGGATTTGTGATCGCCAGTGCCGGCTCTGTTTTTCGCTAGCGCTTTGGAACGGGCGCGATCCCTTTCTCAAGGAGCGTCTTTTCGGACTCACTGGCCCCGAGGGAAATCACGGCGAAGATGTCAAGGAGCAATACTTTTACCTCGACTCGACGCCGACGCATTCTTATTTCAAGGCGCTCTACAAATATCCGCAAGCGGCGTTTCCTTATGAGCAATTGGTCTCCGAGAGCCGGCGGCGCACGCGGCTGGATTCCGAGTTTGAAATCGAAGATACCGGCGTCTTCGACGAGAGCCGCTACTTCGATGTTTTTGCCGAGTATGCCAAGCGTTCACCGCAAGACATTTTAATTCGCATCACGTGCGCCAATCGTGGTCCCGATCCGGCGCTGGTTCACGTGCTGCCGACGATCTGGTTTCGCAACACGTGGAGCTGGGGCTGCACGCATGAAGGCTGCGAGATCAAACCACGAATTTCGCATTGCAACGATGGTAGCTTGATTTGCGATCATGCGTCGCTGGGGCGTTTTCGGCTCTACTGTGAGAATGACGAAGGCGGCAAGCAACCACCACTGCTACTGACGGAAAACGAAACCAACTCGCATCGACTTTTCGGCTTCGGCGACACGGGGCCCGCGAAAAAAGATGCATTCCACGACTATGTGGTCGGCGGCGATGCCTCACGGCTATCAGCGCAGCCGGTCGGCACAAAGGCGGCTTATCACTTTCTAAAAGAGATTCCCGCCGGCGGCTCGCTGGAAATCCGCCTGCGATTGTCTGCGGAAGGGGAACTTCCGAAGCAGCCATTTGGCGCCGAGTTTAGTCGCACATTCGCAACGCGTATCAATCAGGCAAACGCGTTCTACGCTGCCCAATCGCAATCGATGCCGGAAAAAGAACAGCAGATCGCGCGGCAAGCCTATGCGGGCCTCTTGTGGTCCAAGCAGTTTTATCACTACTCGGTTCGGGACTGGCTGCAAGGCGATCCCGATCAACCGACGCCGCCGTCGCAGCGACTCTCGGGCCGCAACAGCGATTGGAAGCACTTGTTCAATCGCGACATCATTTCGATGCCCGATAAGTGGGAGTATCCCTGGTACGCGGCATGGGACTTGGCGTTTCACATGCTGCCGATGGCGGATGTCGATCCCGAATTCGCGAAGTCGCAACTGTTGTTATTCCTGCGCGAATGGTACATGCACCCGAACGGGCAGATACCTGCCTATGAGTTCAATTTCAGCGATGTGAATCCGCCGGTTCACGCTTGGGCCTGCTGGCGCGTTTACAAGATCGCCGAGCGAAATGGGCAACGCGATCGACTCTTTTTGGCGCGGGCGTTTCAAAAACTGCTGCTAAATTTCAATTGGTGGGTCAATCGCAAAGATCAAGATGGGCGGCATCTTTTTTCGGGCGGCTTTCTCGGCCTCGACAATATCGGCGTTTTCGACCGCTCGCGCCCTCTGCCTACTGGCGGATATTTGGAACAAGCCGACGGCACCGCCTGGATGGCGTTTTACTGTTCGACGATGCTCGCGATCGCGATCGAACTTGCGAAGGAAGACCCGGCGTACGAGGACCTCGCCACGAAATTCTTTGAGCACTTCGTGGCGATTGTCGACGCGATGAATTGTCTCGGCGGCACGGGGCTGTGGGATGAGGAGGATGGTTTTTATTACGACCAGCTTCATGTCGGCGGTGATCGACACCGGCTCAAGATTCGCTCGATGGTCGGACTCATTCCGTTGATCGCGGTGGAAGTCGCCGACGAATCGACGATCGCGCATCTGCCCGAATTCCGAAAACGCACCGAGTGGTTTCTCAAATATCGCAGCGACCTGGCGAAGCACATTTCGTATTTGGAGACGCGATCGGAAAAGACCGGAGCCTTTAAGATTCTCCTGGCGGCGCCGTCACAAGATCGCCTTCGACGGGTGCTGTGTTACATGTTCGATGAGAAGGAATTCTTGTCGCCGTATGGCATTCGGTCACTCTCTGCGATCCATCGCGAGCATCCTTTCACGTTTCAGGAAAATGGCGAAGAGCATCGCGTCGACTACGTGCCGGGCGAATCGAACTCCTGGCTCTTCGGCGGCAACTCGAATTGGCGCGGGCCGATTTGGTTTCCGGTCAATTATCTGCTCATTGAATCGCTAGAACGCTACGACCACTTTTACGGCGACGACTTCAAAGTCGAATTCCCAACCGGCTCAGGCAAGATGCTGACGCTGAAGGAGGCGGCCCGCGAGATTAGCCGCCGCTTATCGAGACTGTTCTTGCCCGGCGAAGGCGAAGAGCGACCGTGCCACGGCGGCTATTCCAAGTTTGCCGATGATCCGCACTGGCGAGATTTGGTTTTGTTTCACGAGTATTTCAACGGCGACACCGGCGAAGGCCTGGGAGCGACGCATCAAACCGGCTGGACAGCGCTGATCGCGCGCATCCTCGCGAGTGCGTCGAGCTAGATCTAGCCCGCGCCGGGTTGATCGACCGCGTATTCGACCAGTGCTTCGAGCGGCACATAGTCGAGGGCCTTCTCGTGCGTTGCCGCGAGTACCACCTTCGGCGCCATGCCGGCTTCGTAGGCCTCGCGCCATCGTTCGGCGCAAAGGCACCATTGGTCGCCTGCTTTGAGGCCGGGAAAGCCATAATGAGGCATCGGCGTTGAGAGATCGTTGCCGCGCGATTTGGAAAAGGCGAGGAATGCGGCGGTCATCTTCGCGCAGACCAGATGCCTTCCGACGTCTTGCGGGCCGGTTTTGCAGCAGCCATCGCGGAAGAAGCCGGTCATCGGATCGAGGGAACATTCATCGAGGGGGCCGCCCATTACATTTCGCGGCGATCCAAGGCTAATCACGGTATAAGTCTCCGATGTTGAGCGAGCAGGTTCGCCCATTGTAAGTGCAATGGCATTGATGCGTAGGCGACTTGGGCTCGTCCGGTTTTGCTTGACCGATGGCGAACGTAGTGAGCCCTACGATCCACTCCGGAAGGGATTTGCGACGATGAGTTTTGCGCGGAGCGGAGCAATGACCATTTTGCCCTTGTTTTTTCAATCTGGCCAACCTGGCCACCTCTCTAGCGTCGTTGGCCAGATTAGGGTGCGGTTGGCAAGATTGGAATTCTAAAGGACTTAGGGAGGGATAGTTCAATAAAAGGCTTGTTTTTGTAAGGTGGCCAAGATGGCCAAGATACCCTCTCCCTGGGGCAAGATGGCCACAACATGCCCAAGATGGCCAGGTTTGATTGCTTGTTTGAACGACCATTGACACTCCCCCTGGTGGAGTTGCGGGGCGGGGGTGCGCCTGCGTGGGCTTTCTATTTTTAGGCGAGGAGTGGCGCCATTTGTGCGCAGTTTTTTCATTTTTGCCACAGAGAGGACACTCAGAAACCCAAAGCGCTTGCTGTGGCTTCTTGTAAACCCAGGTTGTGAGTACCCCAACCTGGGCCACCCTTGCCCGTTTCAATCTGAGTGGGGATTGCTACTTTGCAGGGATCAGGCCTTTTACGATCTCCGCTGGAAGTAGTTGTTTTTCCTTGGCGAGCTTTGCGTAGAGTTCTGCGAATTGTTTGACATGCTCGGGCGACGCGGCCGTATAGGTTTTCAGTCCGCGAAGCACATCAGCTTTTTCACTGTCGGCGTCGTCGAGATGCTTTAGCCGCGAGGGGAGCCAATCCTTGCCCGCGTAACGCGCCATGAGTCTTTCTAACTTTGGCAGCGTGAGTTGATTCACCGCGATGGGCGTTTTCAAGACGTGTTCGAAGTAGGCGTTGCGAGTGGGGGCCACCGCATACTTTTGATGCCCCACTTCGGGGCTTGCTTTGCCTTCTTCGAGGATGGTCATCGACCACTGCTTGTCTTTGCTGACGGCTAAGTCACGGACAATGACATTGCCTGTACCCTCTGCGCCGCCTTGTAAGCGTGTGCCTTGGGGGATTTCGACCGTGAAGATCTCGTAGTCGTCTTTCGGTAAGGCTTCGACGAGTGTGAGCTGTCCTTGCTTGCTCTTCATGAGCGTTGCGACCTCTTGCGAAAAACCCTCGGGGAACTTGCCGGTCTCTAGCCCGCGGACCCACTGCTTGCCGACTTGGTCGATCGGCACGAGGACATCGGCGGTGCTCCAGTAGACTGAAACGGGGCAGGTGATGGTGGAGACGTGGGCTACTGGCGAGCTGGCGAACCAGGTTTCATCATCGAAATCGCCGCCGTGTACCTCGACGGTCGGCTTGAGCATTGTGCCTACCATGAAGAGCGTCGGGATGCGGGCGGCGGCTTGGCCTTTGGCGGGGCCCGATTTGTCGAATTGCGTGAAAAAGTACTTGGCGTTATAGCCCCAGTTCACGGGAGGGACGTCGGGCGCTGCGCCTGCGAGGGGAAAGGTCTCGGCGCTGAGCATGAGGGACATCCATCCGCCGGCGCTGCCGCCGCCGATGATGACTTTTGCATCGTCGATCCAGGGCATTTTGCGCGCGAAATGGAGGAGGGCCACATCGGGATTCATGAGCCGAATGAGGGGGTTGGTTGGCAGTTCGATGGGCGTGACGACGATCCAGCCTTTGTCGAGATAGCCGATCGCGCCGCCATCGTTGAGTTCGTAGCCGGCATTGAAGTAGAGCGGAACTCGAGTCTTGCTGCCGCTGGAAAAACCTGCGGGAAAATAGATCCTCGCTTTCGCCTGGGCTGGTTTGCCTTGCGGATCGTTGTAACTGAAGGCGATCGAGGCCATGACCGCTGCGGGCTGTGAGCCGGGAACCACCGCGGTGCTGGTGACCTTGAACCGCGCCGGCGCAAGTTCATTCAACGCCTTGGCAACTTCATCGGCCCAAGCTGGGCCGCGAAAGGTCGCGCCGCTGTCCTCTTTCACATCCTTCGCGAGCTTGAGAGAACCCCACGCATCGACCTTGTCGAGTACGGGACCATAGACACCGCCCATGATCGTTTTGGTGAGCGGAAGTTGGAGAGCGTCGAAATAGGCGATGTTGAAGCGGAGCGTATCGCCGGGTTTGGTTTGCAGGTCGAGCTTATCGCCCGAGTCCAGCTTCAGAGCCCATTCGAAGGTGATCTTACCATCCTTGCGACTGGTGGCGCCTAGCCCATCTTGCTGCGGATCATCGGCATCATTCTTGCCATCGGGGAGCATGTGCTTGTCACGATAAAGTCCCTTCGCGATCACTTTGCGATCGCTACCGGCCAGTGATTTGGAATTGGTGCTGATCGCCAGCATTGCCGAATCGAGCTGGATCGGTGAAAGGCTTTCATCGATCGTGTCGTCGGGCGCGGTGAGGGCGACATAGAGTGCCTTGGCGGAGTTCATCACTCGCACTTCAACTGCGCGAGTCGCCGTCATGGCGGGATCGATTCGCAGGAAGGGGATGTCCCAGGTGTAGACCTTGGCGTCTTTCCATTCGCCTTCGCTGATCTTGCCGTCAATTTGCGGAGGAGTGAGGCAGGGAGAGGAGTCGAGGGATTTGGGCGGCGTGCGATCTTGAGCGGGGCATTGAGGCAGGATGCTTGAGACCGCCAAACCGAAAAACAAGCTGAAACGAACCATAAAGACGGCCCTCGCGGTGGAAATTGGTCGGCGCTGATTGTACCTTGCGACCTAGACGCAGGTTTGTACTGGTGGGCATGGGGCGAGGAGATTTGCAACGGACCTCTTGCGGCCACACCGATCAAGAACCTGCTTTAGTTAGCGAACCTTGCAACGTGAATCTAGTGAGAGGACGATGAACTTTCAGCGCATCATTGAATCAACACGAGCCAACGTCCGAACTGTGCAAACGATCTATTCTAATCAGCACTTTGATGCCGATCGGATTCGCCCTCCTTTTCCATTCTATTTGTGGCTCGATCGCCGATTTAGAAAGCAGTTTAAGGACCAGCGCATGCTTTTGGAGCGCGGGTATGTCGTTTGGGCGTCGATTATTCAAGCGAACAGATCGCTCTTTGATCCCAACGGACCTCGCACTAGCCTGCCAGCAGCGATCATCTACTGCGCCGACCGCAGCTTCGACGCGCAACCAGCGTATTTGCATGATTACGCAAGAAACCTTTTCGCCGCCAAAGGTAAGGCGACATCTCCAGAAATGCAGCGTTTTGCCGACAAGCTCGCCGACGAATTTGTCGCCGACAATCGCCTAGCGATTCCAAAAACCGCCACCGGCGGCGCCCAATGTTTTTACTCAACCATCATGCTCTCGCGCGACCACTTTCCACTTCGTTGCCTCTCGTTTCCGCTGTTTCCCATTTTGATCGCACCGCAAGAATCCGAGGTGGGGACGCCGCTGCCCCATGTCTATTGGGATCAAGAACTTCGAGACGCTTGGATTTCAAACTCATCTGACTAGGCTGGCATGCTTTATTTCGCTCAGCTCGCGAGGCTGTTTTGCGGATCCTGATTTTGATGTGCACATTAAAATCGCGGAAGTTCTTCAGCTCGAAGCAGATCAGGCTGCGTGAAGGCGGATGAGTGGTGCTACTGCAATTGATGTCAACTTGAATTCCCAACTACGTTTTGGACAATGTAGCGATGAGAATCGCAATCCTCGGCAATTCGGGATCAGGTAAATCGACGCTCGCCAGGTCGATATCCAGTCACCATGGCGCCGCCATGCTCGACCTTGATACGGTGGCGTTTGAGCCCGGGAAAATCGCCGTCGCGCGATCAAGTCAGGCCGCTGAACGAGATGTAGAGTCGTTTTGCAGATCGCATGATCACTGGGTCGTTGAAGGCTGTTACGCGAACCTGATCAACGCCGCGCTCAGCTTTAAGCCACACCTTCTGTTTCTCAACCCGGGCGAAGCGCAATGCCTCGCCCACTGCAAAGCCCGCCCCTGGGAGCCGCACAAATATGCCTCGAAGGAAGAGCAAGACAAGCTCTTGGAATTCCTGCTGACCTGGGTCAAGCAGTATTACACCCGCGACGGCGAGATGTCATTGAAAGCGCATCAGGCATGCTTTCAGCATTACAGCGGACCGAAGTCGGAGCTTACCACTGCTCCAGCGTTAGACCCGCTCGGCCCAGAATGGCTCAGTTGGACTAACTGACGAGCGTGCTCGCTAGGAAGATTTCGCCATCTTCCTTTTTCGCTTCACTGAAAACGGAACCCAGAACATCCAGAGCCCGGTAAACCACATCAGGAGCAGGCCGAGGGCGGTAGGAAGAAAGAGGCCGAGCTTGATGATGTCGCCGCCGAAGAAGGAGCCGTCGTGGATCGACTCGATGAGATCGGAGCGGCGGTAAGCGGTTTGGAGGATGCGCCCGTCGGTGAGGTCGACTTGCACTTCGTAACCGGTCTTAAGCAGCACCTTGGCGACGCCTTTTTTGGGGCGGATATCGATGCGGTCAACATCACTCCAGTCTTTGACTTTTGTTTCCGGTGCATTTGCGAGCGCACTGAGAAGGCCGGGGAGTTCGATTTGGGGTGATGCGCCTGTGCCGCGTTGCTCGGGGGGTTGGACGAAGGTCCATTGTTTTTTGACTTGCAGGAGGAGCCCGCTGGCGATGATGACGATGAGCGGCAGGGCGATGATCGGCGTGGCCCAATAGTGAATCTTGCGATTGAGGACATTGAAGCGCATCGAGTGTTTCCGGGGGCTGAGTGATTCGCGGCCGCGCCGATAGGTGTTGACTTACGAAGGGGGTAGCTCTTGGTGTTGTTCGGTTTTAATCCAAGGTTCTCGATTCTGCCACTCGATTGGACCGGTAGGGTTCTGCCGCAGCGATTGTTTGTTTGAAGTACTGGCGGTCTTTGATCGATCACCGGCTTTAGTTAATGCCTTTTTTTGGACAGGATTTTCAGGATGAACAGGATGGGGAGTATCGAGATCCTATCGATTGAGGCGAGAACAAACCAAGGACTTTGCCAAAGAGCTGTCGCCAACCAAAGTTTTGAAGGTCTCTCTTGACGATGGATGAGTGAGATCCCTCGCGTCCTGGGTAATCCGCTTCAGGTGTCCACAAATGGCTGCACGAAATTTGCGAAACTATTGAGAAAACTCAGGCCAAGACAAACCCAATGAATTTGGTCGCACTGAACTCTTTTTTGAAGGTCGATAACGACGGAGATCAGTGCGAGAAGCGGACAGGTCAGTCGAACTATGCCTCCTATGAGACCGATGGCGAACTGGAATGCAAACACCGACTCATCACCCTTGGAGGGCGCGATCAAGCCGAGTGCGGTATCAAGCAAAAGCAAAGTTGAGAGCATCGCGCACGTCCAGGCATAAGCCTTCCAATATCCGCCAGCTCCGGTGGTTATCGCGAATGTGATAAACAGCAATAGGCGCAAAACCTGCTGTGATGTTCGAAAGATGAGCACATAGCTCTCAAACGTAGCAAAAGAATCCCAAGGCATTGCGACAATCAACGCGCATGCTGTGGTCAAGCTATGGATTGCAAACCAGTAGCCGGGCGGCAATGTTCGTAGCGATCGGCGTAGAAGTACCGTAACCGTTCACACCCTGTCCTAACAAATTGGTCTTCGCGCGGCGGTCGAAATTGGCGAAACCATCGGCATGACATCATCGCCGCCGATTACGCCTGAGCAACTCGCCGCCTTGCCGGCGGAGTTTCGAGCGCTTTTGCAGGCGGTGATTGACCATTATGAAGCACGGATTGCTCGCTTGGAGAGGCGGATCGTCGAGTTGGAGTCGGGGGCGAAGAAGACGCCGCAGAATTCTTCCTTGCCGCCCAGCAGCCAACACCCGCACGCCAAGCCGTCGCAAAGAAGGCCGAAATCCAAGAAGAAACGGGGCGGACAGCCGGGACATCCGAAGCACGAGCGGCCTTTGATTCCCAGCAAGCAGTGTAGCGAGGTCATCCCGCTGAAGCCGACGGAGTGTCGCCGCTGCGGAGAGCGCCTTTCGGGAAGCGATGCCGAGCCGTGGCGTCACCAAGTGTGGGATCTGCCCGAAATCAAGCCGATCGTCACCGAATATCAGCGGCATCGACTGACTTGCGCTTGTGGGACGACCACCTGCGCGGTGCTTCCACTTGGCGCACCCCAGGGCCAAGCGGGTCCGCAGCTCGTCGCGCTCGTCTGCTTGCTGATGGGTTGCTTCCGCCAAAGCAAGCGGCGAGTGGCCCTCTTCCTCGAGCAAGTGCTGAACCAGCCTTGCTCCGCTGGCTGGGTTGTGAAGCTGCAGAATCAGTCCACCGCGGCCCTGCGACCTAGTTACGAGGCCTTGGCGGCGCAGCTCCCAAGTCAGGCGCAACTGGGAATCGACGAAACGCCGAGTAAAGAAGGATCCACCAAAGCCTGGCTCTGGACCACGGTCGCCAAGACATTCACCGTCTTTACCCTGCGTAAAACCCGCGCCGCGAGCGTGCTGACGGAGCTACTGGGCGCGAACTACGGCGGCGTGGTGAACTGCGACCGGGCCAAGATGTATTACTCGCAGTCACGCCTGCAGTGGTGCTGGGCGCATCTGAAGCGGGACTTTCAGGCGCTGATCGATTCCGGCGAGGGAATCAAGAAGCGCCTGGGGCATGACCTGCTGCGGCCGACGCAGAAGCTGTTTGGGCTCTGGGCCCGCTATCGCGATGGCACGCTGAAGCGCGTCGGCTTTCAGCGGCAGATGAAACCGATCCGGCGAGAGATCGACGGCTTACTGCTGCGCGGTGCGTTCGCCGGCATCGGCATGGCCAAGGAACTTTCCAATCATTGCGCTTGGCTGTGGACTTTCGTGAACGTAGAAGGAGTTGAACCGACCAACAACGCAAGTGAGCGCGCCTTGCGTCAGGCCGTGATCTGGCGGAAGCTTTCCTTCGGCACGCAAAGCGCGAAGGGCAGCCGATTCGTGGAAACGATCTTGACGGTCGTCGAAACCTGCCGCCAGCAAGCACGCAACGTCTTTCACTTCGTCGCCAACGCCGTTAGGGCCCACTTCCACCAAAAACCCGCACCAACGCTCGGGGTGTGAACGGTTACCAACAAGCGGAGCAGGCAGCGGAAATGCGCGGCAAGTACGGTGGATAGATTTTGGCGATTCACCGGCACTAGAACTCACGGATGTTTGGGTTCATTTTCCGGGAAATCATCGCGCAATTAGTAACAGTGGCGAGTACAAATTAAACTTATACATTGCAGCAAGGACCAAACAGCAAACCTTGACTCCAGCAGAGATCGTACCGGGGACATTTCTCGCATATCTATCAACGGACGATCCTGAACTGGCAATCAATCCATACCATTCAGGTGTTCCGACAATGCTAAACTCTGCAGACTTGTACTTTCAATTAGCTAAAGCGGAATGGTATTTCAATATCGATGGGGTCATACTTGATCAAGGAACGCCCGTGTGGACTAAGACGGCATCGCCTAAGATACTGCGCGGCGACAAGTACTTCGACATAATTGGGCTCGGTGGTACTGGCGACATTGTCCCTGGAATGCTCGTTCCAGTCACAACTGGCTCGATTTTCAACAATGTCATAAATGGGACAGGCTCTGGCTGGACAACGTTGCCGTAACGTAACGCTGAAGTCGGAACCCCCTACCGGAAATGACAATTGCGGACTCGGATTGCATCATGGTTTCCATCGCCTTGATTTTCGTTTTACTGGGAATGCCCGAAGGCTTCCACTCAGTTGCCTCGAAAGCAGCAAAAGTCGTAGTCATTGAAGGCCGGGTAACGAAATCGGAAGCCGGTGAATTCACCGACGCCAGAATCGAATTTGAGATTACTAAAGTTGGACTTGGTAACTTAAGTCTCAAAGGGCAGAAAAGCACTTCAGAGTACACAACGCATCGATCGAGATCATTCGGCCCACGATGTTATTGTAGCGAAAGCGGGCGCATTCCGGTTGGGGAAGTATTGGTCCTAGAAATAAGCGTGCGCAAAGAAGGGCTGTTTATTCATCAAGCTTGGCGAGAGGGCAAATTCCCGAACTTCGAGGATGGGAGGCGTCGACTAGCAGATGTCGAGAAAATCAACGGGTCGAAGGATGAGAATGAGTTATTGGATTTGCTAGGGAGCAGCCTCAAGAAGTCGTCGGAAGTTGCGAGAACAATCAGAGAGATATTTGGTGCCGTGGTCGCTGACAACTCGGAGCTCCTCAAGACGATTGCTTCGTCAGAAGAGTACGACGAATCTCAGAGAGAAATCGCTAGGCAAGTTCTCAAACGGCGTGAACAACCACTCGTTCCATCTATTGACAAGAAGATGAGCGAAGCCGTCATGTTGGTCGAAACGACCACTGAGCCGAAGCAACTATTACAACTTGCAACTAAATTAGCGGATTCGATTCGACAACTTCAGACAAAGGATGGAGAAAAATGGCGCAAGCCGTTTTTCAAGGTGATGCTGGATGCCGAATCACGGCCGGTAGAAGAAATCGATGCAATCTTAGTTGGCGTGAACGAAGCCATCGAGACTGAGTTTTGGGCCCGCAAAGGCGTCGACTCAAACATGATTCTCTGGGACGCAGTCTTCCAAATCGCTTGCGAAACCAAGAGTGCTCACATCCGCAAAGCATGGGAAGACATACTCGTTAAGAGAACAGAACAAGGCGCGCTCTTCATAAAGGAAGACGTCCTCGCACGCCTCAAAGACATCAAAGACCCCACTTTCCGCGACCGCCTTCGTGACGCAGCCTACACACCTTCCGAGCGATTCAAGGCGGCGCCGAAGAAGCCGGAGTAAAGGAGTAAGTCCGGTTCGTGGCATCCCCACAAACCGGGCGAATCGAGAAGCATCCCTCCCATCACCTCGCACCAGTCAGCGGCCACCAAGCAGCCGATTGAAAATGCAATTCGCCTCATTGGCAGGAAGCCCGGCGCAGTCGCGGTGCGTAGACTGAATAGATTGAAAAAGACTGAGAATGGCAATGGGAACTGCTTCTTGCCCAGCCCAGGTTGTTGAGTACAACCAACCTGAGCTACACGCTGGGATTACCGGCATCTTTAGATTGCCTCTTCAAAAAAGCAGTTAGTGCGATGGGAAAAAGGCTCCCTTGTATGCTTTCACTGGCCCTTGTAACCGCTTGCCTTTGTTGCCCTCCCGCATCCGCCCAGCTGAACGACCACTTCCGAAATGACAACGTCGTCCTCGCTGGAACGATCGCCTCCATTTCCCATGAGCCGATTAGTGTGATGTTTCGCGTCGATGAGGTCTTTGGTGTCATTGGGCGCTTCAAAGCAGGCCACCTCGGGGCGCTGAATGCCGGCCGGGTGAAGAATTGTGATCATTGATCCAATCGTTACGATTGGCAAGCCGTTTCCTCGTTGGTTTGGCCCTTGGCGGACTTCTTTTTTGTCGCCGACCCGGTGGGCGCTGTGGCCGGTTTTGAATTTTCCGGCGGTTCTTCAACAAGCGTTTGCTGGTTTCGCAGCCGATAACTTTTTCCGGAAATCGAAATAATTTCCGCATGATGCAGGAATCGATCCAGAATCGCCGTGGCGCTCGGTACGTCACCAATTAACTTGCCCCAATCTTCTAGCGGGCGATTGCTCGTCATCATGGTTGAACGCGTTTCGTAGCGCCGCATGATGATCTCGAACAGCACCTCGCCTGATCGCCTGGGCAGTTGTTTCATGCCCATGTCATCGACGATCAGCAGATCGGGTTTGAGATAGCGGGCCAGCACTTTTTCTTGATCCTCCAGAATCTCATCGTGCAGGAAGTCGCGCACCACGTCGAAGATCGAACGATAGAGCACGCAGAGGCCCTGTTTGATCGCCTGATAGCCGATCGCCTGCGCCAGGAAGGATTTTCCAGTCCCCGGCGGTCCCAGCAGCAGCACGTCGCGCGCTTCACGGATGAAGCGACAAGTCGCCAGGTCGAAGATCTGTTTTTTAGCAATCGACGGATTGAACGACCAATCGAAGTGATCGAGCGTTTTGAGTTCCCGAAAGCTGGCGACTTTCACTCGACGTTCGATCTGCCGCTGATTGCGAATCAGTAGTTCATCCTGCAACACGAGTTCGAGGGGGCACCGACCGTTAGGTTGGTCCGACATGGCTCAGTTG
The DNA here is from genome assembly GCA_046595915.1 of Pirellulaceae bacterium. Taxonomy (GTDB): domain Bacteria; phylum Planctomycetota; class Planctomycetia; order Pirellulales; family Pirellulaceae; genus JBKJSI01. Next base: position 1,559 of record JBKJSI010000161.1, on the reverse strand, counting down.
ATGCCCCGCCGCCTCCTGAAGGCGGATTTCAAGACTCTCAGCTAAGCCCGAAAGGCGCAGCTGACGAAGGGCGGTTTGTAAACGATCATTCATGTTGTTTTCTCCTGTTGAAGTGAAGAAGGTCGAACTACATTAAAAACATCCGGTGAAACAGAGTTGGGCTCTGCAGAGGTGCAACCCGACGAGGGATAGCCGGAACTGGGCGGAGACAAGTCCGCAAAGCTCGAGTTCATCACCGATGGACTCGGGCTTTCTTTTTGCGCGGGAGAGCGATTTGTTGCTGTCCAGCCATGCCTTAAAAAACCTGGCTTTGAAAAACCTTCGCTCAGGGAGGAGCGATCTGCTTGGCGCTCTAGCGCCCGAGTGAGCACGGCGGCGTAATCTTCCAGCGGTCGAATAATCGGATGCGATTCCAGGAATGGCAGCGGCTGCTGCTTTGGAACTTGCCGATCCAACAGCTTTCGCAGCGTGCGCAAGTGGAACACGCTGTGTAAAAGAGCTGTTTTGCAGGCGTTTTCGAGCGATTCGCAATCGTGCTTCTTCGTCAGCGCCAGTAAGCCTTGCAGCACCCGCATTCCGGCGATGCCTCGCGCATGGAGCATTGCCTCGGCCCACTGATGGGAGCATTCTCCGATGCTCCGAATCCGACCGAGCAAGTAGCTTGCGCCGCGCTCGAGGCTATTGATCTTCTCGGCGGCTAAATGTTCGCCCAAGGTGCTGAAGCAGCCCGGTTGCTGCCGCACGTGCAGCGCGACTTGCTCGAACCGCTGATTGAAGATCCGCACTAGCCGCGCATCCCAGCGCGCCCAGACGGTGCGTCCAAAGTACTCCGGCGGCGCCGAGTAATAGGCTTTCGCCACCTCGATGTGGCCGTCGCGATTCACCTTCCGCCGCGCTTCCTGGAAGTTGGCGAAGCGCTCTAAAGGCAGCGGCAACAGCTTGCCTCGCTCGGCTTCGTTAAACAACTTGCCGACCTGCTGCTTGGTCGTGCCATGAATCCGCGTGTCGGCGATCGACTTCTCCCAGTGGGTCAGGTATTCGTTCTGCGCCTCAAGACTGGGGAACTTCTGCGCCTTGAGCGCATTGTCTTGCACATACTTCACGCCCGCTTCGACCTTGCCCTTGTGCCGGGGCATCCGCGGCTTGGTCGGCAAGATCACCACGCCGTAGTGTTGGCAGAAGGCCGCGACTTTGGGAGTGATCTCGGGATCGAACCAATCAGGGTGCAGCACGGCCGCTTTGAGATTGTCGATCACCAGCGTCTTCGGCGCGCCGCCGAAAGCCCGAAAGGCGTTTTCGAGCGCGCCGAGAAACGCATCGGTAGTCTGGCGGAACGTGACTTCGCTGTAACCCTTGCGGCTATGACTCAACACGACCCGCAAGACGTGCGTCCGGCGACGTTTCCCATCTTTTCCGATCACCGGCGCGCCCGTCCCGAAATTGACTTGAGCTTCTTCGCCTGGGCCGCATTCCATCCGGCGGAAGGGCAAGGGACTCGCTGCGCCTAGCTGCAGCACATAACGCCGTACGCTCCAGTAACGGGCGGCGAAACCCTGTTC
>JBKJSI010000134.1:0-6869 GCA_046595915.1 Pirellulaceae bacterium | reverse complement strand
GTGCGACGACGATGCGCGCCAAAAGCCAAGCCGCCGCGCCCACCGAAAAACCGGTGGCCAGCGGCGCCAGGATTTTCCCTTCGATCGCCAGGTCGGCGATGAGTAGAAAATCGGCGGTGAATCGGCTCAAGTTCTCCATTAGACATTGATATCCATAATTTGTTTCGCCCAGCGGGCCGCGATGAACACGATCACCATTAACGCGGTGAAAATGAATTGTCCCACCATGGTCGAAAACAACAGGCTCACGCCCGAGGGATCGATCACCGAGTACCCTAGCAGGAATAAAAACGGAAAGGCGCACAATACCACTACAACCATCCGGCCGCTCTGGGTGTCCGCCTCGATCTTGCGTTCCAGCCGCTGATTTTCCTGCAGGCTATAGCAGATTCGATCGAGCGCTTCGGTCAATTTGCCTCCGCGCTCCAGGCAAACATCCAGTGCGGAAACAAGCAGCGCAAATCCCTCCAGTCCCAACCGCTCTTTGGCCGCTTGCATCGCCGCGCGGAGCGGCCGGCCCGCCTGATACTCGCCCACCATCTGCCGAAACTCTGTCGCGATGGGCTCGGGGAGATCTGCATGCACGGCGTCAAACGCCTGCGCCAAGGAAAGGCCCGAACGGCAAGCATTCGCCAGCCCCAAACCGGCGGGCGCGAGTTGATTTCGTAAGAGATAACTACGCCGCTCCACGAGAAACCCGAGAATGATGCGCGGCGAGAGGAATAACAACACGACCAGCGCTACGGCGATGGGATACATGCGTAGCCCAACGCCGACAATCAAAAAGACGCCCACCAGACAAGCGCCCCATAGCCGCATGAAGGCTGGCAGCTTCCGATCGTCCATCCGCATCGCGCGAAAACGCGCCGAAAGGTCATGAATCTGCGACTGGGCGAAATGATCCCATAATCGCAAGAAGGGCCGCAGCGACGCCGCAATCGCCAGGCCGGTCAGGCACGACGCGCCAACGGTCATCAGCAACTCCATCACTTCCGGTTTCATTTCTCGCTCCTTCCCTTTGCGGTGGCGCCGGAGAAGAAAATGTCGTAGTGCAGTCTGCCTGTCTCTAGCAGCTTGGGCATGAAGGTCGGCAAGCTCCCGGTTGGAAAGAGCTCTTTTTCATCGGACAAGAACAAGTCTCGAAGTTGCAGGCCGCCGCCGCGCGGGTTGACACCGACGACTTCGGTGACCTGGGTAATGCGCCGGCGGCCATCCCGCTCCCGCGCGAGTTGAACAATCAAATCGCAAGCCGAGCCGATTTGCCGATGGATCGAATCGATCGGTAAATCGGCCGCCATTTGAACGAGCACTTCGAGGCGCAAGATCGCGTCCCGCGCGGAGTTGGCGTGCAGCGTGGTCATCGAGCCGTCATGGCCCGTGTTCATCGCCTGTAGCATGTCGAGCGCTTCGGGCCCACGACATTCACCCACCACGATTCGGTCGGGCCGCATCCGCAAGGCATTTTTCACCAAATCACGGATCGTGAAGGCGCCCGTGCCCTCGACATTTTCCTGTTTCGTCTCCAGTCGCACCCAGTGCTCTTTCTTGAGTTGCAGCTCGGCCGTGTCCTCGATCGTCACGATTCGCTCGCGATCTCCAATGAAGTCGCTCAGGCAGTTGAGCAGGGTCGTTTTTCCCGTGCCGGTGCCTCCCGAGACCACGATATTGCACTTGCAGAGCACGGCGGCCCGCAGGAACTCGGCGACGCCGGCGGTCAGACTGCCGCGCGTGACCAAATCCTCCACCCCCATCTTCCGCGCGGGGAATTTTCGAATCGTGAGACACGGTCCGCTTACCGCGATCGGTGGAATCACGGCGTTGACGCGGCTGCCATCAGCGAGCCGGGCGTCGACGAGCGGTTTCGACTTGTCAATTCGGCGGCCAACCTTCGCCACAATCCGCTCGATGATCGTCTGGGTCACTTCATCGGACACGAAGCGTCGACCCGAGTTTTCCAGCACCCCACTCCGCTCGACGTAGATATGGTCGCGGTCCACCACCATGATTTCGGTCACGACGGGACTATGCAGCAAATCTTCAATCGGCCCGTAGCCATAAATAATGTCCTTGAGTTCTTTCTTGAAGAACCGGGCCGCCAAATAGCCAAGGAGATCCGGATGGATCGAACCGACGCACTTCGACCACGCGCTGAGGAAATGCGTTTCAATCGCATCGATTTTGGCGGATAACTGCGAGGCCGCTGGCATCGGAATCTGCTTGCCCACTTGGATCAGGAGACGGCGCAATTCCTCTTCGCGATCCAGGATGGCCGTGAGTTGATTCTTCCAAGTTTGATCCTTGGACCAGATGCTCTCCGACTGGCTGAACAAATCCCCCAGCATTTCCGCGCGAATCACCCGCGCCGCCGCATAGCGGCGCTGCTCGCGCATCGACTCGCCGTCGTAGCCAAGCTCGCTCAGGATTTCTTCAATAAAACGCTCCACCTTGAGTTGCTCTTCGTTTTGAACCGCCTGGACCGGTCGGGCGACGGCTAGATTCAATCGCTGAAGAAGCAGCAAATGCATCTGCCGAATCGACTCGGAAAGCGCTAGATCAAGCCGCCGCGCAATTTGCTGAGGATCGTCGACTTCCGTGGTCGGTGGCTCCAGCGTCAAGGTGTAAGGGTAGATGCGAAGCGTAAGCGGCCCCGATATTCCAAATCGCTCTCCCTCGGTAACCTCCACATCGTTCACGATAATGCCATCGAACGAGGTTGCGACGCCGCTCCAACCTCGATCGGTCCGTTCTAGAATCGCCGCGACCGGCGCCACAAAGTGCGAATCGAGCACGACTTCATTCGTCTCATCGCGCCCGATGCGAATACGCGATAACTGAAACTCCCGCTTTTCGCGGCACTGCGTTTCAGTTAGGTGATTGAAGTAGATTCGCATCGGACGATTGCCGCCTCTCGGAATTCCAGATAGTTGCCGCGAAGATGGGGGGAGGGGAGCGAACTTAGGGAGGCAGGTGAATCACTCGGGCTTCTTTCCTGCTTCATAGAACACCACTGCGGCGATGCGGCGCTGGGAGTTGGCCTCCAGCAGGCGTTTTACTTTGTCATCGAGCGTTTCGGAGACAGCGATGCTGAGCGTCGATGGCCGCGCTGCGTTCTCCTCCTTCGCGGTGCCGTCGTCGCTGATTTTGCTTCCCAGCGTGACGACTTTGTAGGGTCCGACAATCTCGTAATCGGGCGGCGCAGGATCTTTGGACGCCTTTTTCTCGGCAGCGCTTGTCGGCTTATCGGCTCGGCCGATCACAAACCCCACCACCTGACCGACCCGGATGAGTTTGTCTTCGAATTTGACGCCTTCCAGCGAGATATTGATCGCGACTTTGCCCGCGTCGAGCGCAATGGTCGATTTCATCTGCGGTGAAATATCTTGGCGAAGAATGAATTCACCTTGGTCAATCTGCCGCGGCGCGGGCAATAAGTTGAGTACGTCGCGATCCTCCCATTGGATGGCCCCGTGGATCGCGCCCCGGACATGCTTTACTTCCAGATCGGCGCCGCGAATCTTCTCGCCCTCTTTAATAGGGGCCTTTGCCACGACATAGCTTTTCACTTCTCCCCGGAGCGCGAGAAAATTCAATACACCTGCGGCAATGGCCAGCAGGACCGGGATGATAAAAGCGTAGAGACTTTTCATAGGTTGTCATTCAGGGTTGAGGATAAGCAACGAGTCGGTCGATTTCAGGAACAACCAGGAATACGCGGTAGGCATCTTTGCAGCCCAAGTCGACCAGCTTCAGCGATTGGTCCTGCCGAGATAGTCGACTCGTGGATTGAAAGTCATCTGGCAGTGCTTCCCAACGCCAACCGCGCTGGTGCAAGGCGGCGCGGACTTCGGCCAAGTCTTTGGGAAGACGGATGAGCTGAGCGCTGCATTGGTTATGGAGATCCCGCTTCTCGCATAAAACTTTCGCGCCCCGCACGCGAGGAAAAAGCTCTGCTGGGTCCCTCTGAGCTTCCCCATGCGCCTCCGCATTGGATGCCCCGCCGCCAAACAACTTGTCGGTCAGTTTCGAGCCCCCATCCGGTGTCGGATGCATGGTCGTGCTTTCGACGTGAAGCGACCAAACCCCTTCGTCACCTAGCGCCATCAATGGATCCCTCATCGGATCGCCTGAACCCTCGACGCGCGCAGCGCTGCTCGATGGGGGCGAGGCCAGAAACCGTATGCCATTGACCGACCACCAGACGAGCGCGAATGCGCAGACGGCAATCGACACTCGCGCTGCGAGCTTCGCACAACGAATTGCCGGCGACTTCCAGTGGGTCATTCGAACTGAATTAGTTTGCGCCATCCGTCAGGTATTCCGTCACGGGTTTTTGAGTTCATCGACTGCGTCCCGAAGGCGACTGATTTTTCTTCTCAGCGCATCCGGGTCGAGCGCGTCTTTCAGTTGCTTATCCAATCGCTTTATTGCAGATTCGGCCGCTTTGATGATCATATCGATACTTTCCTGGGCCTCCTCGAGCTTTTGATTGATGTCCAAAATCGATGGATCGATTCCCATTGCGGTAAGGATCAGCGAAGTCACGAGACTCTCGTCCAGACCGTCTTGTAGGTTGGCGATCGCACCAAAAATGGCAAGAAAATTGGGAAGGGCTCCCGCCACGGAAGGTAGGTTCACCGCGGCGACTTTTCGCATCTCCTCAAAATGGATGCCTTCGTCTTTCATCAGTTCTCGATGATCCCAAGACCCCTGCATCGCGCTGAATTGGCCTGTCGCATCCGCCAGCCCCAAGCGAGGAAGGGAATAGGCCAGGGGCAGCACCGCGGATTTCGTGGTGATGTCGGGCGCAGCATCGCGAAAATCAAGCGGCGAAGTCGAAGCCCCTTGCCGTGCGGCGATCCAACCTTCGTGCCGCGCCCGAATGGTGACATTCAGGCTCGAAATCCCCGCTGAGCCGACCGTGAATAACAGCGCCAACAGCAGTGCTAACAGCGGAATGAGCAGGACCAGTTCGACTGCGGCCGAACCCCGCCGATGAGGAGGCGACATTCGTCGATGGGTCATCATTTTTGTGATGTCGCCTTTCCAATCAGTGAGTACTGAGCCGTGACATGGAGCGCGCCGCCTTCTCCATCGGTTCGCGAAACCCCCCATCCAGCCGATTGGATCTCAAAGCGTCGTTCAACCGTGACTGGCTCACAGGAACAAGCTTCGACTGCCAATTTAGTTGAATTCGCGGAGGACTAGCAAAGTCTTGCCCGACCAGCCCTCGGAAGAAATCGCGGACATTCCCGCGGGTTTCGCGCGGCGTGCGCCCGTATTCGGGAACGTCCGAGTCAGGGAGCCAATTGAGCGTGTCCCAAGCGACAATCGGCTGGTTTTCGCTGTCGCCATCCCTATCCGGAGCGTTGGCATTATAGAAAATCGCTTGGGCTAAACAAAATTGATCGTATTGTGACGTGCCAAAGACGCTGGGCGAAAAGAGCGGAGTAACCGAACGCCTGCTGAAGCCCATGACCGTGAACAGTTGCTCCGCCTCGCGGGAGCCGCCGTGATCCCGCCATGACTCTTTGCCTTTTGAGTCTTCACCCCGATCGACCAGGCGGTACATTGCCAATTTGGGTTGTTCATCACGCCCCATTCGAATTCCCGATCGACATTCGTAAGACTTGACCACCGAGAGTCGATTGGTCCAGTGTCCGTAGAACGTGGGCATTCGTGAGAAAGTGAGCATGGTCTCTTGATTGAAGAGTCCCAGCAGCTTGGCGCGTCCCGAATGGACCCATGGGAAAGTGGCGCGATTCCATTGTGAGCGCTCTTCGGTCCCCCAGTCGGCCTTCAAATCCACATACTTTTCTTTCGTCGGATTTTGGGGTGCGGTTTCCGGCTCCGCCTTTGGAGGAATTGGAAACGATGACAAATCGATTTCCTCTGCACCAATGAGATCAGCAATCTTATTGAATTTCTTTACCACGGATTCGACAAATTCGATTACGGAGTCCAGCTCTTTAATCGCCGAAAACGATCGCGTGGCGATCGATTGACTGCTTACCTCGCCTCCGGCCCCGTTTCCTTCCGGCTCTCGTTCTTTGACAATCGGCAATCTCTCTCGAAAAGACGTCGACTCCACCCGATTCGCTCCCTCCAGAGCCTTGATCGACTGCTCGAGTGACTTTTCGATGGGACCTGTTCGGCCAGAAGGATCATCGTCAGCGATCCTCTGCTGGTAGTCACTTAGGATTTTTATCGCCAAATCTTGCACTTGCTGCTTGGGCTCCTTGAGCGCGATGGCGGTCTCTTCGACGACTTCCAGCATTGCCCATTCGACGAGACATTTGATGAGGACGGCGGAGGCGGCGGCATGCAGCGCGACGCCAATCGCGGTCGTGTAAGGAATTCTTTCGAGCACGGCTGCCGCTACCTTGATTTCAAACATCATGATGACCCAGTGCTTGAGCGTTAGCCGCGCATCATAAAGCGATCCTCCAACGAAAGTCTCACCCCCCTCGCCGATCGTCTCTTTCACCTGGTTCACGAGCTTTTTGTCAAAAGGAATGCGCTGGGACGCGATTGCTTCGGGCGTATTCTCAATCAGATCGTCGGCTTTCTGGAGTTCGCCGGGAGTGTTCCTTTCATTGAGGTCGAGCTCCGGCCCCCCAATCGCCTCATGCAACACGCAGATCGCCGTCAGTTCACCCATCAAGTGATTTGTCGCCGTGATGGCGTTGAGGCTGCGGGCATGCCACAGCGCCGTGGCGTGGGCCGTGGCGTCGGCGGAGTTCTGGACTTCGACTTTTTCATGGGTGATGCGGGCGACGTTTCCCACGAGTCCGATCGCCAACACGCAGCCCATCATCGCCAGTAACGACACTTGGGCGATGGTTCCCTCTTCCGCCGTCGGCAAACGCCGC
>JBKJSI010000045.1:0-3327 GCA_046595915.1 Pirellulaceae bacterium | reverse complement strand
AGCAGGTCAGCAAAACGCCCGCCGGCCACAATCCCCGCGGTCCCACAGATCCCCACGATGAGCCCAAATACCAATCCGGTATCTCCCGCCGACCAGCCGTGCCGTCTCTCGAAAAAGGCGGGAATCCATGCCGCGCCGCCGTAGCCATTCAGTGCGGCCATCGCCAAACCAAAATTGAGACAGAGGAACGTCCCACGATTCGCGGACATATATGCCCAGACCTCGCGAAGCGGCGGAGCCACACGAGTATTCGCTCCATTCGTCGTATCGACGCGTCGTACTCCTCGACGCACCGGTTCGCGAATCGTCAACAACAGCAGCGCTACCAAGAGTCCCGGCAGTCCCACAACAAAAAACACGACCTTCCAAGATCGCACGGCGCCGACCAAAGGCAAAATGACATCGTCCTGTGCCGAGGTGAACTTAATGACCAGCCCGCCGAGCACCAGCGCCATTCCCATCCCGATGTAAATCCCCATCCCATACACGCCCATCGCGGTAGACCTGCGTTGGGGCGGGAAATAGTCCGCAATCAGTGAGTAAGCCGATGGCGACAAACTCGCCTCACCCACCCCGACGCCCACTCGCGCCAGCGCGAGTTGCCAAAACTTGTGCGTCAATCCGCAACAAGCCGTCATGAGACTCCAGAAAGTAATTCCCCACACCACCAGCCAGCGCCGGCTCCAAGTGTCGGCCAATCGCCCCAGAGGAATACCGAGAAGCGTGTAAAATACCGCAAAACTCGCCCCCATTAGCAGACTCATTTCCTTTTCGCCAATTCCCATATCACGTTGGATCGGTCTCACCAGCAAGTTAAGAATTTGCCGATCGATGAACGAAAAGACAAACGCCAACGTCAGGAGCGACAGCACATACCAGGCATAGAGCGGAGATGGGTAGCCCTTCGCATCGGCCTCGCTATTGGGCTTTTTTTCGAGGCCGTTCATGAGTGGATATTCCTCTTTCCCTATCGAGTGCTTCAGTTAATCTGCGAGAATCACAACGCACCCGATTCCAAGATCGATTGCCATTGCCGTTGGTTTCACCTGCCAAAAGGTTGCGGATCTCGCGGGTCCGACTCAAAGCGAGAACACATGGTTCTAGCATTACCGCTGCCTCGTCGCCCTGATGACCCTCAAATTGAACCCGTGCCTGGCCCCGAAAGCCTGAATTGACCCGGGCCACAACATCGTCGACAATGCCGCCAGCGAGGCGTCGCGATGTACGATATAGACCTAAACCACGACGAAGAGTTTCTCTACAACCACATCGTGTGGGATACTTCGGAATTGATGGCCCGGACCAGTGACGAGCAGGAAGAAGCCTGCGCCGCCGCTGCTGATCTCGCCCAACTGCTTTTTGCTCGCAAAGCGATTCCGAAAATTCGTCTCGACATGTTCAGCAATCCCGAGCTGAACCTCGCAGGTCGAGGCAAGTCACCGCTCCAGCTACTGGAGCAAAATCATGCGACCACACGGCACCCAACATTCTTAAAACACCTTTGGTTCTTTATTCTTGGTCCAAAGCTTCCCGCCGAAACGATCGAAGGCGCCAAAAAGATCGCCAACGACGACAATCGAGCTCTCGGCGATGCGATGAAGCGCCTACTAGATTTCGTGACCGAGCAAAGTAAGAAGCATCGCTTTAGTGCAAGCGATGCAACCGAGTGCGAAAAACTAGCGCACGAACTCGGCTGGGGTCGTCATGCCGACCAGTTCCGCAAAGCCTCTTTGAGCGCGAAGCATTGAGCGAGCGCGAAGCATAGAGCCCTGTGGAATGGTGGGCTTCTCGAAATCGGCTGCGCATTGACAACTATCGCGTCGACATTTGGGACCGCAGGCCAGTGCTGATGGTGTTCTGCACCACCGAATTCCTATCGATCGTAATGTGTTTCAGTTTCGCGCCCCTGGAATCTCGCCAACTGCTCGCGTTGATATTGCGGCTCGCGCCATTGACCGTGTCGCCTCGGATCAGCCAATCATTGGTTTGAAAAATATTATCGTGATACGTCGTACCTGGCGGTAAACGTCGCTCCGCAACCGGCGGAATCGAGTAATGCACAATCGCATCGATGTAAGCCGTGTACTGCAAATGCCCCCGCAAGGCGGGAGTGTTTTCCAGCGCAGCCGCTAAATCATGAACCGCGCCGCCGCCATAACTCATGCCCACTAGCGCCACATTCGATACGCCGCGCTCGCGAATCGCACTGTTCACCTCGCCATACGCAGGCGCCACTCCCAAGTCCGCGCCCGTCCCTTGCTTGTTTACCGCGATATTTCGAAAGAGGTGGACATCATACCCTTGTTGGTAAAGTCCCACGGCAATTTCGAAAACACCCTGTTGCCCAATGGGACTCTGTAAAGCTCCGCCGATCGCAACGACTTCACTTTGAAAGGTATGAAAAACGACCGTGTCGGTCGCTGTGGAATCTCGATCAGTCGAGGTCAAGGTCAGAGACGTATTTGCTCCGCTGGAGTGAGCGGTCCCCACATATTCGACCCAGAGTTTCTGACCGGGAGACACCGTCTGACCATTGCTAATCGCCGCTTGCTTATTGGCCGAAGTCCAAACCGCCAAACTGCCTATCCAGGTAACCCTGTTCGACGCTGTATTGGTTCGGACATCGACTCGCACCAGATCATTGTCCGCAAACAACGAACGAGTTTTGTCGAGTCGATCGGCTACTCCGTTGCGATTATCATCATCGCCATTTATACGAATCCCTGGGCCTTGCGCGAGATCGGTTTCCACCGATTCTGGTACGGCATACTTGGAGTAATCGATGGCGGCAGTTACCGGTCGATAGGCGATCAAGTCTGCCATCGCCGCACACACTTCGCGACGATCGAGTGGTTCGACGGATAGGCGTCGCGTTGCCTGGGAGACGGCGCTGCGACGACCTGTTGAAACGGAGCAGCAAAACAGTCTCAGCAGGGCCTGCATGGAACGATCCTTCTTTGAGTTCAAAAAACGTGGATTTCCCGGCAATCATTCAACCGATTGCAACGTCGCCTCAAGTTCAATTGTTCTAAACTCGCCGCCGCCAACAAGTCGGTTGACTTTCAGTTTCACAACGTCGCCCGGCGCATGCTTATCTAGAATATCAAGGTAGTCTTCGTATTCCTTGATCTCTTTACCATCGATTTCAACAATGATGTCGCCGAGGATTCCGACTCGGCTATCGCGGCGAAGCGGTTCCAGTCCCGCTTTTTGGGCTGCCCCGTTAGGAAGTACATGCTTGACAAGTAATCCAGACACTTCAAGCGTACGAGCAGCCGAATCAGGGAAGGGAACGATACCCAATCCAGGACGAAATACTTTGCCATG
>JBKJSI010000044.1:0-5775 GCA_046595915.1 Pirellulaceae bacterium | reverse complement strand
AACCGCCATACTGTCGCCATGGCATTCTCCCCAGAACAGTTGTTTGTAAGCACCAACCATTCTGACGGACGAATGCCATCCTTTCACCAAAAACCGCTGCGGCTTCGCCGCGTTAAGAGTGATGTATCGCGGCCAGAGGAAAATGCTGACCGCGACGATCGCTGTGAAGATCAACAGCGTTTTGATGCGAAAGCGGGGCGTCACGGCGTTCGCCAATTCAGAATCTGTAAATTCGGAACGCGGCTGAATTCGGCGAGGTTGCTGGTGACGAGCGTGAGATTGTTGGCGAGTGCGATGGCGGCGATGAAAAGGTCGTTGGCGCCGATCATCGTTCCGGACTTGGCTAGAGTTGCGCGGATGTCGCCGTAGACTTCGGCAGAGGCGAGATCGAAAGGCAAGATTTCAAAATCCTCAAAGTACTTCCTTGCTTCGAGCATCCGCTGTTGCGGTTTGTTACTACGTTTTGCGCCGAACAAAAGTTCTGCGGCAACGATCGTACAGAGACATACTTCGCTACTCGTCCGAAAAGACGGTATAAGGTCGACAACATCGGGCGCGGCGCCCCGAAAGAACGCAATGCAGTAGTCGGCGTCCAGCAAGTAGTTCAATCGAGCGTCCCCAAGTCGCGTAATTCGCCCTGAGGATGCCTTTTGAATTCTGGGTCGTCAATCGATCCATGAAAGGCGGAAATTCGTTTCAGTCGAGCTTCGCGTTCCTTCATTGCGTCGGCCTTGGGCTGAACCGTTACGATCACGTCTTGATTCGCGCATGCCACGTCGGTTGGGATGAGCAGACTCAATGTTCCGTCTGGGCCGATGCGCGTTTCAAACGTCACTGGAACCATGGACTAGCCTCGTACAAGGGAGAGTTAAGTCAGCACTATTATACGACAAACCTGCGGCGAAAATAGTTCGACTTCGGCCTACCGGATGGCAGTTTGCCGCTAAATTGCCTACGATTTCAGCATGAGAACTTTGGCGAAATTCATGCAGCTTTTCGGGCTGACGGTGTTGCCGCTCGGGATACTGATGCAGGTCTCCGGCGCGCTGGGGCGCGACAGTGGCGTTGCGGATATGCTGATCATGATGCTGGTCGGTGCGGCGTCGTTTTACTTGGGCTGGGTGATGGAAGGTTATGTCAAAGGCGGCGCGAAATAGTTTTTTGATGGGGTTCGGCGTTGCCGTTTGCTTAACGGCCTGTAGTGCGCTGTTGGGACAAGAAGGACCGATCACCACCATCGATGAAGTCCTGGGGCGCGATCTGGCGCTGCTTAAACAAGCGGATGAAAGACTGAAAAGCGGCGCGGCGGGGGAGGCGATTGATATTCTCCTTCCGCTCGTGGAGGAGCAAGGCGAGAAGCTGGTTCCGCTGGTGGATGCGCCTGATGGTTATCAGTTCACGGTTTATGTGACGCTTCGTGAGGCGGTTTTGCGGCGGGTTGTCGAAAATGAAGCGGCTGCTGCGGAGCTTCGTAAGCGACGCGGCGAGAAGGCGAGTCGCGACGCGACAACGCCCGGGCGGTTGAGCTCCGATGTGCTCGATAAAGGAACGGCAGATCAATGGCGGGCGCGGGCGGATGAATTGATTCGACTCGGCAAGTGGAATGATGCGCGAGATTATTTGACGCACTTCGCCGCTGATCGCGATCCGCAACCAGCGGAGCGCCTGGCGAGGCTCGCTTATATTTCTCTACTTGAAGGGAGCCCCAAGCGAGCGAAAGCGGAGCGAGATTTGCTGGCCGCGAAATATGCCAAGGCGCGCGGGCGCATTGCGGGGCGAGAAGAGAATTTGCTCGAGCGGGTCGATGCGTGGACTGTGGAGTTCGCCAATCAAGAGAAGTTGCAGCGGCGGTTTAGCGAGACGCATTTCAGTTTTGGGATTGAGCCGACGGAGCCAGCAGTTTGGCGGCGTGACTTTGAGAAAGCTGCGGATGCGCCGGTGAAGTTGAATCAGGCTGGTGGATTTCCGGAACTAGCGGAGGGGGGGCTTTTTTTGTCGACAGGGGATGCGAGTTACTTATTTGACGCAAGTGAGCCAAGTAACGCGAAAGGCGCATGGCCGGGGCCGCTTTATCGCGCAACGATCAAGGCCGATCGAGCGGCCGCTCCGTTGGGCGCCATGCGAAATGTGCTTTCCACCTCCGAGGGTTTTGTTTACGGGCGACTTGGCTCGGAAGTGACACGGAAGCGATCAGCGGTACCGGTTGGGGATCAGGCGCCAGGCGTGATCGTCGCGCATGATGCGGCGCGCGGTGGAGTGTTGTTGCCAGGGTTTCCGCTTGCGCCGGGGCTGGAGGAAGAGTTCGATGGGCCGCCGCTGGTGCGCGAGGGGCGGATGTTTGTCGCCATTCGCAAGCGAGATGAAATGCGGACGCAGTTGCTGGTCCGCTGTATCGATGTAGCAAGCGTGAAAACGATTTGGGAACGGTCCATCTGCAATGCCGAAACCCGCGGGCGCGGCGTTCGAGATGAAGCAAGCCAAACGTCGCTACTGCTCGATGGCGAGCGGCTCTACGTGACGCCGCACCTGGGATGTGTCGCTTGTCTTGACGCAGCGTCCGGCGGCATCCGCTGGCTTACAACGTATCCGCGAGCCGACTTTCCTGCGAATGACTCACGGGAAGCAAGCCGATGGCAGCGCGGGCTCGGGGCGATGCACTTGCGAGGCGACTCGCTTGTGCTGCTCGCGGCAGACTGCGAGCGAGTCTTTGCACTCGATGGAATTTTGGGCGAACTGAAATGGTGTTCGCGACGTGAACTGATGAATGACGCGGTCTACGTGCTCGGCGCGACGGAAGACGATGTTGTGCTGATGGGAGAATCGGTCTACTGGCTGGATGCGGCAAGCGGACAAGTGAAAGCCTGCTATCCCGAGCGTTGGGTCAACGTGGGCCAAGATCGAGTCGATCCCCACTCCGCCTACGGGCGCGGAGTCTGGGCCGGCGACTCCGTGTGGTATCCGGCCCAAGATGCAATCATAAGAGTCTCCCTCGCGCCCAACGGTAAAGTGCAAGTAACTAGTGAACTGCTGCTGCCGCAGAGATCGAGCTTGTTTGGAAACCTTGCCTACTTCAATGGGCGGCTCTATTGGGTGTCTCTGGGGGATGTCATGGCCTGGGAGGCTCCTATGGAAAAGTACCTCCCCAAGAAACCCCCTGACGCGGCGAAATGAGTAGAATAAGGGGACGTAATTGGATGGCCACGATGACTTATGCGGCGGCGGATGATGGATTTGAAAGTTGCGACCGATGAAGGACTTGAACAGGATGATGAAGCATCGCTTCAGTCGCTGAAGGAAGCGGCGGCGGCGATTCGCACTGAGTTGTCGCGAGTGATTGTCGGGCAAACGAGCGTTGTCGATGAACTTCTGATCGGGCTCTTCGCGCGCGGGCACTGTTTGCTGGTCGGTGTGCCGGGGTTAGCGAAGACGCTGCTGGTGCGGACGCTCGCGCAGTGTTTATCGCTCGATTACAGCCGGATTCAGTTCACGCCTGACTTGATGCCGTCGGATATTACCGGCACGGAAGTGATTCAAGAGGATCGGCGCACGGGCGAGCGTGAGTTTCGATTTGTGCGTGGGCCGGTGTTTGCGAACATCATTCTCGCGGACGAAATCAATCGCGCGCCGCCCAAAACGCAGGCGGCGCTACTCGAAGCAATGCAGGAACAGCAAGTGACCGCGGCGGGCCGGCGACACGGGTTGCCTTCGCCATTCTTTGTGCTGGCGACGCAGAATCCGTTAGAGCATGAAGGAACCTATCCGCTGCCCGAGGCGCAGCTCGACCGGTTCATGTTTCAAATCAAGGTTGGCTATCCGACCGAAAAAGAAGAACTCGAAATTGTGCGGCGGACGACGGCGGATGAGGCGCCGATAGCTTCGCCGACGATCGATGGCGAGAACATCTTGCGATTGATGCGTGTCGTGCGGCGGATACCGACGCCGCAAAGCGTCGCCGAGTATGCGATTCGCCTCGTTCGAAAGACACGGCGGGAGGAAGCGGACGCGCCGGAGTTTATTAAGCACTTTTTGGAATGGGGCGCGGGGCCGCGAGCGAGTCAATATCTGGTGCTGGCGGGTAAAGCTCGTGCGGCGCTCGCGGGTCGGCTCGTGGTCGAAGAGAGTGATATCCAAGCGGCGGCGCTGCCGGTGCTCCGACATCGCCTTAAACTGAGTTTCTCCGCCGATGCGGAAGGCCATGACGCGGATAAAGTCATTCAGCGGCTCATTGACGAAACGCCGGGAACTTTGCATGGACAACGACTACCTGGCCCCGCTGCCCAAATGCTTCGATCCCCACCTGCTGGCAAAGCTTAAGAGTCTTTCGATTCGCGCGCGGCGCGTCGTCGATGGCTATATGGCGGGCGTGCATCGCAGCGCGGCGCGAGGCGGCTCGCTGGAGTTTGCGCAGCACCGGGAATATGCGCCCGGGGACGATCCGCGCTATGTCGATTGGAAAGCCTTCGCGCGGACGGGTCGTCTTCAGCTCAAGCAGTTTGAAGACGAGACGAACTTAGTTCTTTATCTGGTCGTCGATGTTTCGGCGAGCATGAATTATCGTGGACCCAAGGCCGATTGGTCGAAGCGCGAATACGCAGCAAGTCTGGCGGCCTCGTTGGCTTGGCTCGCGATGGCGAATCATGACGCAGTAAGTTTGACACTAGCCGGAAGTGAAGACGTGCTGCCCAGTCCACCGTCGATGAATCCAGGACAGTTTGGCGACTTTTGTAAGCGACTCGAATCGGCGGTGGCGGTGAAAAGGAATGAAGATTCGCCCCTCGCGGGATTCACTCGTTCTCTCCGCCGTCGCGGAGTCATTTTGCTAATCACCGATGCTCTTTGCGATCTTGAGACGCTGCGCAGCGATCTTGGACAGCTCACGCATCGCGGGCACGAAGTCCGAATCGTCCAAATTCTCGATGACGCCGAAATCGATTTTCCTTTCACGCAGTCCGCTTCATTTCAAGATTTAGAATCAGGCGTCGTCACGGCTGCTGATCCCATCGCGATTGCGGAAGCGTATCGACAGGAAGTTGCGGCCTATTTGGATCAATTGCAAGGCATTTGTTCGGCGCGACGCATCGGTCTTTTGCAAGCACGAACAAGTGACTCGCTTGAAGGGCCGCTGCGCTTTCTACTGAGCGGCGATATCGCACCGCTTCAGCGTTTCTCCCTGGCGAGGAGCCGCTGATGCTCAGCTTTGGCAGTGCCTCAATGCTTTGGTGGAGCCTAGCGGCGGTGATTCCGTTTGTGCTGCACCTTTGGAATCGTAAGCCAAAGCAAGTCGTGCCCTTTGCGGCGACCCGGTTTCTCGTTGCTGCGACCAAACGGCAATCGAAACGGATCAAATTCCAGCAGTGGATACTGCTACTGACGCGAGTGGCGATTTTGCTGCTCTTTGCACTCGCCCTGGCGGAGCCACGGTGGGGCAGCCGTGCGTCAACAACTCAGGGCTCAGTTGCGACGCATCATGTGCTGGTCATTGATGATTCCTACTCGATGTCCGCGAGAGTCGATTCCGACGCGCGACTTGACTTGGCCAAAGTGAGATTGATTCAGCTTGTGCAGTCCGCGCCGGCAGGGGATCTATTTTCATTGGTCGCGATGGGCTCACCGCCAGAGATCTTAATTGCCGGGCCGAGTCATGATCGCGCGGAAATGGAGCAAGCGATTGAGGCGGTGCAAGTAAGACAAGTTGGCGCCAAAGTTGCGCCGTCGCTCTCGGTGGTGCGGAGATTGATCGAGGATGGCCAATCGATGACCAAATCGCCGCGCGCT
>JBKJSI010000041.1:0-7838 GCA_046595915.1 Pirellulaceae bacterium | reverse complement strand
AGCCGCCGCCCGGAACGCAAGTGATCTGGACCGGACTACGCCGCGTCCTCGACTTCTCCCTCGCCTGGGCAGCATTCGGCAAGAACAAGGATGAACTTGTGTATAAATGACAGCCATTTAAGGGCTAGGCGCAGCGTCCTCTTTTGAAACTTCTTCTTTCATTTCGCCGCCCGCTTCTTCATCGGGCGTATTTGCTTCCTCTACTGGCGCGTCCGCAAGTTGCTGCGTGGAGCCGTCGGGATAGGTAATTGTGCAATCGTACAAGACCCATTTGCCATCCTGCTCCGATGCGTCCACCGTTACAGTCGCGTTTCCCTTTGGTCCTTTGACAGAAACGCCAAAACGCATGTTGAGTCCGCCCTTTCTATACGGCTTATTTTGCGGGGCCGCGCTAAAGTTGATGGAATCCTCGATTGGATCACCCAACTTCTCTTTCACGTCCACGTTTTCCCGAACCTTTGTCATCGCCATCTGGTACGGCTGCGATTGCTTGATCGCATTCATCGAAAAGTAAACAATTCCTCCGCACATTCCGCAACAGGCGACCAAGCCAAAGCCGCCGATGCCCAAAATGATCCACAGCCATTTCCAACCTCCACCGCCTGCAGCGGGCGTTCCGGTCGGCTTGTTGGGCGGCCCCAGCGTCGATTGCGGCGAGTAGGGATTGGCGGGGTATTGCTGCGGTGTGGTCGAACTCAAACGGAATCTCCCAATGCATACGGGGCGAATAATCTACAGGACGCTACTCTATGCCATGAAGCGCCGCTCGAAAATAGCGATAGCCGAGGGCTCGGCGCGCGCCGATTAGACCTTTCGCAAATAAAGTACTTCGACGGCTTTGGCCGGTTCGCCCTCACCCGCAGGCGGGATGTTGGTCATTGTGATGCGCAGCGACAGGTCCGATTCGAGCACGATCGTTGTTCTCCAGCCCCAAACGGGGCCGGGCGGGTCGCCGTAACTGCCTAGGACCGAAATGCCGTTTTCGATCGGCTCGCCCTCGCATTGCATCATCGCGGTGCCGTTGTGGAACGAGTCGACCCAGGACATTTGCGCTTTGCGGGTTTTGGGCTGCACGCCAATCATCATCGCGCCTTCGAGGGCTTTGCCTTGCATCGTGCCTTCGTAAGTGTGCAGCAGAAATCGATCGCCCAGCACGCGCTTGATCGAGCCGCGCCAGGTCGATTCATCGGAGGGCGGGCCGGGCTCGAACCAGGTTAGCGCCGGGCCTTCCCATTCGCCTTCCATCTGGCGCAGCAGATGGTGGATGCCGCCGGGTTGAAGTGACTTTACGAGTGCGGCGTCCACCATCTTTTTTTCTCCTGGCGTTTTTTACCCGCGATCGAACCAACGAAACTAGCTTGGCAATTTCACGGTGACAGTTTTCCACTCCGTGTAATGCTCGAGCGCGGTTTCGCCGTTTTCGCGGCCTTGGCCTGATTGTTTGAAGCCGCCGAACGGGGTGCCGGTGTCGACGACGTGGTAGCAGTTGATCCAGACCGTGCCGGCCTTTACTTCGCGGGCGAAGAGGTGGGCCTTGTCGATGTCCTTCGTCCAGACCGCGGCGGCGAGTCCGTAGTTGGTGTTGTTCGCCCGGGGGATCACTTCGTTGATGTCCTTGAAGGGCAGCACGCTCACGACGGGGCCAAAGATTTCGTCCGTGGCGATCGCCATATCGTCGCGGACGTTGTCGAAAACCGTGGGCTCGACGAAGAAGCCGCGGTCGCCGTGCTGCACGCCGCCGGCGACGAGTTTGGCGCCTTGCTCTTGCCCGAGTTTGCAGTACTTCAGGATTTTGTCCTGCTGCTCCTTGCTGACCTGCGGGCCTTGTTCGGTGGCGGCGTCGAGCGGGTCGCCTAATTTGCGATTTTTCGCTTTGTCCGCGAGGCGTTCGACGAACTCCTTGTGGATTTTTTCCTGCACGAAGAGGCGGCTTCCGGCGGTGCAGCATTGGCCGCCGTTGAAGTAGATCGCGTGGAACGCGCCCTGCACGGCCTGGTCGAGGTCGCAGTCGGCGAAGATCACGTTGGGGCTTTTGCCGCCGAGCTCGAAGGTCGTGCGCTTGAGCGTGTCCGCGGCTTGTTTTTGGATGATTTTCGCGGTGTCGACGTGGCCCGTGAAGGCGATTTTGTCGACGTCCGGGTGGCCGACGATCGCTGCGCCTGCGGATTCGCCGAAGCCGTTAATCATGTTAATGACGCCGGGGGGGAAGCCGGCTTCGGCGGCGAGTTGGGCCATCCGCATCGCGGTGATTGGCGTTTGCTCCGCGGGCTTCATGACAATCGTATTGCCGCAAGCGAGCGCGGGGCCCCATTTCACGGCGAGCATCAGGAGCGGGAAGTTCCAGGGGATGATTTGGCCGATCACGCCGACGGGTTGGCGGAGCGTGTAGGTGAAGAAGTCGCCGCGGACGGGCACGGTGCGGCCTTCGATTTTGTCGGCCCAGCCGCCGTAGTATTTGAAGAAGTTCGCGACGCCTTGAACATCACCGAGCGAGTCGCGAAGGATTTTGCCGCAGTTGAGCGATTCGAGTTCCGCGAGTTCTTGGGCGTTTTTCTCGACGAGCTCGGCGAGTTTGAACAGCAGTCCGCCGCGGTCGGCGGCGTTCATCTTTTTCCAGGCGGCGGAATCGAGGGCGCGGCGGGCGGCTTTGACGGCGCGGTCGACGTCGGAGGCGTCGCTCTCGGGGACGCGGCAGAGCTCTTCGCCGGTGGTCGGGTTGAGCGTGGCGAAGGTTTTGCCGCTGGCGCTGGGGACGAACTTGTTTTCGATGAAATTCATCTGGTCGGGGACGGAGCGTTTTGCGGGGCGCGGGAGGGTCGCGGTGGCCATCGATGGGTTCCGGGCGGGAGGATTTGGGCGCCCTCAAGGGCGATTTTTTCGTGCGGGCATTTTAGTGGAGGTTTTGGGCCGGGACGATGGCGGGGGAGGGGCGGAAAAAGTCCTTGTTTTTGTTGGTGGCGGTGGTGGCGGAGGTGGCGGGCTCTCGTGACTGGTGGCGAAGGTGGCGGTTGGTGGCGGGATGTAGTTGGTGGCAATGGTGGCAACGGTGGCAAGCTCACGGTGATGGTGGCAACGTTGGCAATTGGCGGCAAGAACGGGCGCGGTTGCATTTGCAGGCGTATTGCAGGTTACTTAATAATAATTGTTAACGAAGAGTCGCAGGGAGCGCGGAGGAATGCCGGTTTTTTGACAGGATGAACAGGATCTGATGGGCGCCCCTTTTTGGCACCTGTGTAGTACGCACGATCTGGCTGCATTGATTTTATTGCAATTCGTCACGGCTGGAGTATTACTGAGGGGGCGCCGTGCGTGCGCGTTGCTCATTGCTGCTGCCGACTTATAGTGTCGATCTCGCACTCGTAGGTGTCTCGTCCTTGATCGAGAACTCCTGGCAATAGATCTCCAAACGCGTTCGCCTCCAATAAATAGTGCTCCCGAAATCCGGGGGTCACGAGCAGATCGAGCCCTAAATGAAGCGAGCCTGGAAATAGGCGTGCCGTCGTGCGACAGGTATCCTTTACCGATTCCCACATTGAAGGCGGCATCAACGGTCTCAATTGCTCCCAGTCCCCACGGCGATTGCCGAGATGGAGATTGGTGATTGGCGAACGGCTTGTGCGAACGACAACGTGCCGAGGCTCGCCACTGATCGTAACGATTCTCAGATCGAATGCGCGTCGATCGATTGTCGCCTTGGGCAACCACTGCTCGACATGCAAGCGGTGCGGGGCCAAAGCGTCGATCAGCGCGCGAACTTCGTCTCGATCAGTGTACCGTTGCATTTTTAGCGAATTGTAGAGCTTGAGTTCGCCTGCTTCGGTCGCCATTTCCACCGACGTGATCGCTTCCACGGTCTTCTTGCACACGTGGAGCGCAACCACTCCGCTCGCGGAAGATCCATGTGCGAGTTTGACAAAGACGCGAGCGAGTTTAGACTCCCTCATCCGCGCAAGCAGTTCGTCCCAACCGGAAGGGTTTCCCAATGAGCGCGGGATCGGTAATCCCTTGGCCGCAAACGCGCGCTGGCAAAGCACTTTATCGAAGATCACTCGCAAATCATCGGGACAAGTCGTGCATCGCCGCTCCTTTCGATTCCAGGCATCCCCCATCCAGCGCTCGCAAGCATGAATAAAACCCAAGTACCATTGCCGCGGAAAGAGAATCCTTCCTCGATCGTCCGGCAGCGCGAGCGCCTGTTCGATCGCAAGTGATGGGCCGCCCTCCGCGGCGGCGAACTCCGCGCCTGCGGCTAATAGCTTTCGCTCGACCGAAAAGTTCTCACCGGGCGATTCTAGTCGCAAAATCGCGCGTTGTGGAACGTTCTCGAGCAAGTCGCCGTTAGATAGCAAGTCGTCATATGCAATCACGGTGGCGGGAGCGAGGCCATTCCGCGCCAAGGCCTGCTGAAAGAGCAAGACTCGGCGATTTTCGGGATTGCCGAGCAAAAACCAGGGTGGTGCGGAGTTCACTCCGCAACCGACACATAGCGATGCCGCTCGCCGCCCCACTCAGCCTCTTCGCAAAGCTCCTCCGCATTGACGGACTTGAACTTGCTTTTTAACTGTTCGACCAATTGCTGCGACACGTAGTGATGATGGAAATCAAGCAGTGAAATCTGAGCAATCCAGGGGGCGTTGAGCAGGGCGGTCGCACCTTCGTCGCCGAGCGTTCCCAAAGAAAGGTCTAGCGTTCGTAGGGTCATTGGAATATCGACCTCTCGAAGCGTTTGGGCTGTAGCATCCGCGTGAACGTCGTCGCGCAATCCTAGATAAGTTAGCTTTTGGCAACAGGGCGAAGCTAGGAGCTTTCGAACGTCGTCAACGCTAATGTCATTGCCATACTCATCCGTTCCAAGCCAGAGTTCCAAGTGTTCAAGCTGAGGCAACTTCGCCGAATATAGATCGTGGAGAACAGCCGCCGGTAGTCCCCCTGTTTCGATTACTAATTTCTTCAAGTGTAAATGCTGTGGCGAACCAAGCCGCAGTCCATTTCCACCTCGCAAATGCAGCGCCTCGAGTGATGGCCAGGCGTCAAACAGCGGCGACACGTCGCTCTGCTGAATCCAAGAAATCTCCGACTCCTCCATGACCATTTCGCCGAGAAAAAGCGATCGTAGATTCGGTAATTTGTCGCGGGCGCTGACAAGGGCCTCTACCACCGGGGCCGAGTCATTTCCTGTCCCCGCTTCGCCCCAATCTCCAACGAGCAGCGCGCGGACCTGGCTTGAATCGACTTCTGACAAAAAATTGCCAAAGAGATCGATGAAGGTCTTTCCTTCTTCACTCATCTCCCAATTGAGCATTAGCCGGTAGGCAGTCTTGGTTGGGTCCGTTTCCGAAGTTCCTTCGCCGTAGTCGACAATTTGCAGTCCGCCAAACTCGGTGAGGTGCTCGTTAATCGTCACAAGCCGCTCCTTGATTTTCGCAGTAATAAAGTTTGATTAGTACTTGGCTGTTGAGCCACGCGTAGTGTATAGTTCTCGGCGGCGGAAGGCGACCACTCATGGAGAAGTTGCAAATGTGGCGACACGGTGATGTATTTGTTGCGGAATGTGACGCGATTCCCTCCGAAGCGAAGGAACTCCCTCACCTAATTCTGGCACGCGGAGAGTTGACCGGCCACGCTCACCGCATTCTGGAAAAAGACACTGCACGACTTTTGCGGCATGGCGAACTACTTTATCTCAGGGTGACCGCAAGTCAGGCAACGTTGGTGCACGATGAGCATGCCGCGATTACGCTGCCTCGCGGCGAATACAAGGCGTGGATTCAGCGAGAGTATTCTCCGCAGCAGATCCGAAGAGTTGTCGACTAATCCTTCGTCTATGTGAGTCGCTTCGTGGTTGGTCAACGCGTTGCGTATATCCCATTCCAATAGGTCCTTTAGCGTTATGGCGATCTCCGCAAGCGATGTGCGGCCGTTCGGAGAATATCGGGAGCTCAATCTCTCGGACACCGACGTAACCGAGTTACCGGAAGGAATCACTGTCCAATTTGCGCTGCGACTCGCAGGCTGCGCGCACCTCAGGCGTTTGCCCGCTGGATTGCGAGTTGGCACTCTTGACGTTAGCCGCTGCCCCGAACTGGAAGGTCTGCCAGAGGGTATTTCGGCCACGTTCATTGACCTCAGTGATTGCCCTCAAATCACCTGCTGGCCCAAAACCGGATCGCTGAGTGTGGGGCGGCTTCGCGCACGGAACTGCGTTGGTCTGACTGGTGTACCCCATTGGCTTGGAAGAATTTCACAGCTCGATTTGGCAGGCTGTGCGCGGATTAGAGAGCTCCCCGAGGGCCTGCAAGTGTCCTCTTGGGTCGATATTGCAGGCACGGAGCTCGATCACTTGCCCAAGTCTCTTGAGGGAGTTGGGCTACGATGGCGCGGGGTGACGATCGACGAGCGCATCGCATTCTCACCACAGAAGATCGCCGCAAAGGAAATCCTCGCCGAGCCAAACGCCGAACTTCGTCGTGTCATGATGGAGCGGATGGGATTTGAGCGATTTTTGAATGAGGCGAATCCCGAGGTGCTCGATAGCGATGTTGCGCCTGGCGGCTGGAGAAAGCTATTTCGCGTTTCACTCGAAGGGGACGAACCGCTCGTTTGCGTTTCGGTCGGCTGCCCCTCCACTGAGCGGCGCTACCTGCTTCGCGTTCCTCCGACGATGGCGACATGCCATCAGGCCGTCGCTTGGACGGCGGGGTTCGATGATCCCAACGACTATGCTCCAATTCAAGAAACGTAAGCGGAGACACTTGCAATGCATAGCGCGCGTCAACTTGTGGGGTCGCACGACATTGTGCTAATTACACTAGACACGCTTCGATATGATGTCGCCTTGGAGTGCTTTCGCGATCGAACCACGCCCAATCTCGCAAGCAAGCTCCCTCGCGAGGGGTGGGAGCAGCGTCACTCGCCGGGGAGTTTCACTTTCGCCGCACATCAAGCTTTCTTCGCCGGTTTTTTGCCTACGCCAGCAGCGCCAGGAATTCATCCACGATTGTTTGCGGCTGAGTTTCCCGGGAGCGAAACGACGTCTAGCGAGACGTTCGTCCATGAAGCGCCCACCTGGGTCGAGGGCTTGCAAAGAATCGGTTATCACACGATTTGCATTGGCGGCGTCGGCTTCTTTTCCAAGTCGACGCCGCTTGGATCTGTGTTGCCGAATCTGTTTGAAGCGAGCTACTGGTCGTCCGAGTTGGGCGTTACGAGCGAGACCTCCACCGAGAAGCAAGTGGACCTCGCTTGCCGCTTGCTGAAGGCGACTCCAACAGAACGGCGGATTCTCCTGTTCATCAACATTTCGGCGATTCATCAGCCAAACTGCATTTTCGCGCCGGGAGCCACGACCGACTCACCGGCAACGCAGTCTGCTGCTCTTCGTTATGTTGATCAACAAATCCCACCGCTGTTTGAAGCTTGTGTGCGTCGCGCTCCCTCTTTTTGGATTGTCTGCTCCGATCATGGAACCGCGTATGGTGAAGAAGGGTATCAAGGGCATCGGCTCGCGCATCCAGTGGTGTGGACGGTGCCCTATGCAGAATTCATTTTGGCTCGTGATTCAAATCAATCAGGAGCCGCGCGGTGATCACCGAGTTGTCGCTTCTAACTAGCTCGTCGCCTTTTCTGGGCTACGCCTATTCTTATCCCCACAAATCGGCTTATCGACCTTTCGATCCGGAAATTGAGCTCCGTGAGGCATGGGCGAATGAGAATCGGGACTCTCTCTTCCTCTACCTGCATGTCCCTTTTTGCGAATTCCGCTGCGGGTTTTGCAATTTGTTTACCCTGGCGAACGCCGAAGCCGGCTTGACCAAGAGGTACCTCCAGCAATTGCGCAA
>JBKJSI010000076.1:0-5739 GCA_046595915.1 Pirellulaceae bacterium | reverse complement strand
ATTTGCGATTTCGGATTCAGGATCAGGTTGATGGGTGTCGGCTGCTGGTCACTCCGAGTGTCCTGACCCCAGAGATCACGCGCGAGGGCTGGTCGCCTGCGAGGCTGATTGCTCCGATGAATCACGCCCGGGCCGAAACTGGCGGGGAGGACGAGCAACAAGCATTTTTGAAGCAGGTGCTCGCGGAGGATTGGTGGCGAAAACAGTTTGCGGAAGTCCGTGTTCTTGCAACGCGGATTCCCAGCCAATGGGGCCAAAATTACCAGCTGTTTCTCAATAGCATGAATCCGGTCATGACCGCAAAGTTCATGAGGATGGGGCGGTTGGCTCATCGGAGCCCTGGGATACGCGGACTCTATCTCACCGGCAGCGCGACGCATCCGGGGCAATGGGTCAGCTTTTGCGCCGTCTCGGGTGTACTCGCCGCCGATTGTGTGCTTTCTGATTGGAGAGGCTAGAACTGAGCCTGGTTGGCTTCGGCATCTGGGCAGTCAACTCGATAGGGAAGTAAAAATGGCTTGTTTTTTCGAAGATGCCAACTTGCCAACATGCGCGCTCACGTCGAAGCGCATCTTGGGGGCGCATCTTCGGCAAGCAGCATCGCTCAAAGGACTTACGACGAGAATCTTGAGCGGACCAATACCCCTCCTGTTGAGGGGTGTGCGCGACGTGATTGTCGTGAGTAATTGTTGTTGATTTGGATACGCTGTGTGACCGCCGAGACACAATTCGGAAATAACTGGTCAATAAACTAGTTGAACATGCAATACCCACTATTGAAGGCAGGCTTGGCAACGCTGAAGCAGGGGCGAAGCTTGCGGATTGCGCGGCTTGGCTCGGGGCCGCCGATCGTTTTGTTACATGGTTACCCAGAGAATTTGCAGATTTGGTGCCGACTGGCGCCGCACCTTGCTGCGAAGTTTGAGGTGATTGCTTTCGACTGGCCGGGACAAGGTTACAGCGACGAATGGCCGGGTGGGGCGTCGCCAGAACTACTTGCAGAACGACTGCGGTTGATTTTGGATGAACTCAATATCCACAAGCCAACTTTGGTTGGCATGGATATGGGAGGTCAGCCGGCGCTGGCCTTCGCGGCTCGTTTT
This sequence comes from Pirellulaceae bacterium, assembly GCA_046595915.1. Taxonomy (GTDB): domain Bacteria; phylum Planctomycetota; class Planctomycetia; order Pirellulales; family Pirellulaceae; genus JBKJSI01. Next base: position 4,636 of record JBKJSI010000076.1, on the reverse strand, counting down.
CCGGAGCAGATTTCTCAACTGGTGGTGATGAACTCGCTGATGTTTGGCGACGAGAAGACATCTTGGGAAATCAACTTGCTGAGACGGTTTGGCTTTAATCGCTTTGCACTGAGGTATTTGCCTCGGATCATTTTTTGGCGATCCGAGTCAACATTCTTGCCCAGAGGGAGCAGGCTCGATGCGGCTCTGCGGCGCGATTTTTGGGAAGCATTTCGTAAGCCGATGGTGCGCCAATTCATTAGCAAGATGTGCGCGGGGTATCAAGGAATTTTGCCACGGCTTCCCAAGCTTTATGAGAAGATTACTTGCCCCACATTGGTGCTATGGGGTGAATGTGACAAGCATTTTCCGCCGGTTCAGGCGGAGCGGCTACAAAGGACGATTCCTGGAGCGCAGCTGCATCTCATTCCGGGCGGCACTCACTGGATGGTGCTTGAGCAGGAGCATGAAATAGCGGCGACGATTGGCCGTTTTATTGCGAGATCGTTGGCCGCTGAATAATTAGCGAATGATCATCACTGGAGGGCTTTGAATCAAGTCGGGCGCCTGTTCGTCGGGGGGCGCGAGGCCGGTTACGAATTGCAACTCGTTCATCGTTTTTTCGGTTTCCAGCATACTGCCGGCGACTTCATCGACTTGAGCGGAAATGAAGTCGGGCTCTTGGCGATTGACCGAAAGTTCGGCAAGGGACTTGATCTTGTTTTCCAGGCGATCGAGTTCCAGCTGCACTAGTTCATGATTGGCTTGGGCTTTTTGATAGTTGGCGAGGCGGGACTGACTGGTTTGAAGGCTGTCTTCAAGAGTGCGGCGGACTTTTTGGGCGTGAGGCGATTGATCATCGGGGGGAGATTGGGCGAGTCTGCGCTGCGACTGTTCGATTTCGGCGTTGATGCGCGCGGGATTACTTCGCTCTAAAAATCTCGTGAGCGAGTATTCCGTATAGAGGAGCCGCAGGAAAATCCAGAGCAGGCGATCAAAGCTGGCGACTTGCATCGACTCGAGCGGCGAACCGATTTCGTCGGCTTGCGAGTTCGCTAACTCGGAGCCGATCTGTCGTAGTTCCTGGCACTGGGAACGCAGTTTTTCAAAGCGGTTTAGTGCGGGAGCGGGCAGTGAACGGAGGATTTGATCAAGCACCTTTTGCGAGGTCTTTGCTTTGTCTTTGCGCTCGAGTGCGGCGGCCTGGGCGTCGACGGCGGCTTGAAAACGAGGATGGGTTCCCAAGAGGCCCAAGTAAGTCGCTTCCGCAGCTAAGACGAGCGGCACGGCGACGTCGGGAATACCAGAGAGGAACGCAAAACCCAAACCTCCGCAGAACGCGAGTAGGTTCCAGCGATTGAGGAAGGATGCTTTGAGGTATTTTCCCAGGTCGAACATTACCGGCCTTCCCTACTCATCTGCGCTGTTCAGCTACGCTGTTCAACTACCCTGTGCGGGAATGGTATCGTGGTGATTGTGAGATTACTTGACTTCGAGCTGCGTTATCTTATCCCGAATATAATGCACCGTTTCCAGGAAGCGAGGGACGAGGAGCATTTGGTTTGCCGGACGGTCGGGGGGCTCGATTCGCATTTCTTCGACAATGGTTCCGGGTGAACTACACATGAGATAAATGCGATCACCCAGAAAAACGGACTCATCAATCGAGTGGGTAATGAAAAAGACTGTGGCGTGGACTTCCTTCCACAGTCGCAGCAAAAGATCCTGCATATTGCAGCGTGTATTGGGATCGAGCGCTCCAAATGGCTCATCCATCAAAATGATACGAGGGTGAAGGATAAGTGTCCGCGCGATCGCGACGCGTTGTCGCATGCCACCGGAGAGCTCATGCGGGAATTTGTTCTGGTCTTGGGCGACATTGAGCCCCACTTTGTTGATCCACTCGCGTCCCCGTTCGAAACGCTGGCGGCGCGGCACTCCTTGGCATTCGAGGCCGAAGGTGACGTTTTCTAGCACGGTGCGGTGGTCGAAGCTGGTGTAGTCTTGGAAGACCATTCCTCGATCCGCGCCAGGGCCGGTTACCGGTTCGCCTTTCACCAGCACTTGGCCGCGCGTGGCGGGATGCTGCGGTTCGAGGCCGGCGATTAATCGCAAAATCGTACTCTTGCCGCAACCACTAGGGCCGAGCACACACACGAACTCGCCTTTATCGGGCAAGTCCTCGACGACGAATGAAACATCTCGAATCGCGGTGAATTCGCCTGCACGTCCTTGATTGTACGTTTTGCCTACTTGATCAAATGAGACGATCGCTGGATAGGTTAGCGTGCTCGGCGTGCGAGTGCGATCGAGGACTTCGCCGATGCCAACGGTTTGCGAAGTCGTGGGGCCGTCGGTGCTCATTGTTTGGCGGCCTCCTTTGCGTGCGGAGCCGATGAGAGCGCGGCGTCGGCCGCAGGCGTTGCGGGCGGTTCGTAATGGAAGAAGAAGCCTTTCGTGTCTTCCCACCGATGGACTAAGAAACGGAGCCCTTTGCTAAGCCATCCCGCGCCACCATAGACGTGCGGAAAGAGTTGTCGCTGCATCCAAAACAGAAATAGATCAACGCCGAGCGCGACGAGTGGAATGATGAGAATGATCAGATAAATATGCTCCCGCAGTTGCCGGCGCTGAAAGATGTTGATTTGAAAACCGAGGCCGCCAACATCGCCGGGATTCTTGATTGACTCGGCTAGCATGATGTAGCCAAAGGCGAGTCCAAAGAGCACACGAAACGAGCCAAAGATGGTAGGCATCGCGAGAGGCACGAGCACTTTGATGATCGTCTGCCAGCGACTGGCGCCGAGCGTATAGGCAGTGTCAACGTAACGGTCAGAGACATCCATGATCGCGCGGGCGGTATCGGCGATGACAAACGCGACACAGGCGATGAAGATGAACATGATTTTGCGCTGCTCGCCAGCGAATACGAAGATGAGCAGTGGTAGCACTGCGGCGAGTGGGATATTCCGTCCAAAAATGAGAATCGGTTGTAGGAATGAATTGACGCGCGGAATGCAACCAGCGAGGACACCGATCGGTACACCAATGGCCACGGCGAGTAGGAACCCTAGCGCCACGCGCCGCAGCGTCACGAGCGTGTTCGAAACGATCGCAAACTCGCTAAATAGCTCGGGCAGCTTACTGAACGTTTCGTAGGGACTGGGCATCGTCAAAGGCCCAATCAAGCGCGCCTCGCCTGGACCTCGCGTTGCAAACCACCAGGCCGCACCGCAAAGCGCGATGCAGATCGCGCCGAGAGCAAACGCTTCCCAGGCAGGAACTGGCTTTCGCAGCGTCACCCAACTGCGAAACCATTGCCCAAAGAAACCGATCTTGGGAGACGGCGGAACGGCGGTACTTCGAGTTTGCGGAGCCGAAGAAGATTTGCTCATGCTACGGCTGCTCATTACTCCTGCTCGGCGGTGAAGATCTTCACTTCGACTCGGCGGTTTTGGGCGTGGTTCAGAGCGTCAGCTGGGTCGGCCGGGCGATCCCATCCAAAACCTTCGACATTGAACTTATTGGGATCGAAGTTGAACTTCTTGATGACCTCTTCCTTGACCGAATTGGCCCGGTTGAGGGAAAGTTCCTTGACCATTTCGCTCGGCACCTGGCTTTTCATCGAGCTATCGGTGTGGCCTTCAATGATAATTCGCGCGTTTCCAAACTGACCGGCGAGCTTGCCGATTTCGTCGATGACGAGCTTGGCCTTCGGATCGTATTCCGTTTCGATGGTCTTGCCTGCCTCGTCCTTGGTGATCTTCTTATAGATTTCCCAACTGTTGGGGTAAAAGTGAATGATGACGGTATTCGTGAGGATCTCCGCCTCGCCTCGCACCGCCGTTGTCGTCTTGGGCGCGAACTGGATGCCGTACTCATCCTTTTGCGAGGAGTATTTCTCTTCGGAGCCCAGCTTAGCGATCACGGTGTAGTCCATGACCTGATCGAAAGGAACAGGCTGGTTGGTGATTGTTCTTACTTGGCGATAGAGGGCATACGCCTGACTCCAGACGCGAGCGAAATTGGTCGGGTTATTTTGATTTACAAAGAACTGATAGTTCTCGCCCCAGTTGGTGCTATGAGCGTCGCCTAACATCCCTAATGCATCGGCAGCGGGCAGGCCATAGCCTTCGGCCATCAGCTCGGCGGCTTTTTGCCGTGCGGGATCTTGTTTCAAGTCGGTCATGGCATCGAAGATGCCACGAACAAGGCCTTCGACAATGGCGGGATTCTCTTGGGCAAAGTCGGCGCGTGCGAACCAGACATCGGCGATCAGTTTGTTGGCAGTCGCCGTCGAAACGAGCATTCGGTTGCCCTTCACCTTCGACAGGTTGTAAATATCAGGCGCCCACGACACGCAGGCGGCGATATTCTTATCGGCGTTGAAAGCCGCAGCGGCTTCAAATGCGGTGCCCGTTCCGGCGAGCTTGACTTCGGAGGGCTGAACGCCGCCGGCGACGAGCATGTTCAATAGGAAATAGTGCGAGGGCGAGTTTTCCGCGAGCGCGATCGTCTTGCCTCGCAGGTCTGCTACCGTTTTGATCGAATCGCGGACGACGATTCCATCGCCGCCATTGGACCAGTCGACTTGCTGATAGACACGGGGCATGACGCGGCTATCGCGCGGATTTCCCGTGCGGTCGACGAAGCCGTC
>JBKJSI010000772.1:0-8125 GCA_046595915.1 Pirellulaceae bacterium | reverse complement strand
CGACGATCTGGAGCGCCCTGGGCTGGGGCGCGCTGTTTGGCCTCATCGTTTACGGCGTTTATGACCTGACTTGCCTCGCCGTCATGGAAAAGTACACGCTGAAGCTCACCATCGCCGACATGGCGTGGGGCGCGGTGCTTTGCGGTGGAACGGCGGTTTTGATGCAGCGGATTGAGCGCTGGTTGACTGGCTAGAGATTGGGATCAAGGCCGCAACGTGAAATTTCCTGTTTGCGCCGGCGGCTCAGGCGGGCGGGCCTCATCGGTATAGGTGAGCTTGATTCCGCCAAAGGATTGGGCGGGAACAATCACGTTGACTTCGTTCGTCTTTGGCGAAACATCAATACGGCAGTAAGGACGTGGGAATTGAAAGCCGAAATCGATTTTCTCGAAGAGGTTTCGACCGGTGGCTTTGTCAACCACCACCAGTGCGCCCCTCGTCGCACCGCTTGAGGATAAGATTCGGCCCGGAGCGGCAGCTTGCTTGATGGTTTTGCAAAACACCAATACGGGCGCCGCGGGCGCGGACTCAGGCATCAGCGCGTTTAGCTCGATTCTCGCCGGCGATGGCCATAGCGCAGTTCCCTTCTCTCGATCTATTGCGTGCAGCGCGCCATGAAAGGGATCCGAGGCGGGTAGGTATTGAGTGATGGTGCTACTGGTCCCGCCTGGGTTCTTCAGCAGCGGTTGGTGGACATAGACAAAGTAGGCCTCTGGAGAACGCTGAACGGTCAGCGCCGTCATGCCTTCCGAAACATCGAGCGACTGTTTGATGGAGGGCTTCGCTTCGTCCAGTGAATGAATCGTGAGATTGCCACTCGGATCGAGCAAGGCGACTTCAACGCCATCGACCAAGCAGCCAACGGACTTGGGGGGCATTTCTTCTAGCCATGCCAGGCGCGGCGTCTCCTGAGCAAAACTCCAGAGGCGAACCTTGGTTTTGCCGCCAGCGACTGACTGCGATGTGAGCACATGGCTCCCCACGCCGCCCCAGACCTTTTCCCCTTCTTCGAGTTGCGAAGGCGTCAATTCTTCGCCATCGGCTAAGCGAAAACGGCGAACTAACTTTTGATCGCGATCGGCAACGACGAGCGTTGATTCATCGGCATAGAGGTCGAAGCCCATCGGCACATCGCTGCGTTCCCACAGGACTTTGCCCGAAAGCGGGGAGACACATGCAAGGATGAGGCCGCGGTGAAAGCAGACGCCTTCCGAGCGCAAATCGCTGGTTTGCCCCATGACGCGATCGACTGCAGAGTAAACCACTTCGGTTCGAGGCGGCGTCGTCTCAAGTGGGCTACGATTGGGAAGCAAGAAATTGCGCTGCCCATAGATCGCGCCTTGATAGGGACTGCTTTTGGGTGGAATCAGGTCGACATTCCACTGGATAACCGAATCGCTCTCTGCGGCGCTACGATGAAGGTCGAGGGCCAATAATTGAAAGCCTTGTGCGACGAGCAAGAAGTTGCCTTTGACTCGCGCGAAGTGGCGAGCATCCGAGTAGGCTTGCTGCCGGCTATCGAGCCGATCGATGTCAAGTCGCACTCGCTCCGCGCCAAACCGATCGCGCACCATGAGTGCGTCACTACCCATTCGTGCGACTGAGATATCGGCGAGATCCAGCGAACTACTCGTACGAACACGATAAGGCGTATACGATCCCTGCGCCCCAAAGGGTAATGAGCGCTCTTCCAGAGGTTCCCACATCACTGAGCCGCTTGGCCAGTTCCTCGTCGGCGCCACCGCGACTTTTATCTCCATTGATCTCTTCCAATCGTCCAAGTCGCGGCCATCGAGCAGCTTTAGCGGCTCCTTGCGTGTTTTGAGCGACGTCCAAGCGTGGGAGACAAGTTCTGGTTGATTGGAGATCAGTCCCAATTCCACCGACAGCACTTCGGAAGTCGCTTGCGCGATCGCCGAATCAAAACGCTGGAGCGTTTCGATCAACATTTCTGCTCGAAGGTAGTTCGCCGCCGATGTCTCGATCTTGATCAATTGCGTGTGAGGCAATTCCGTACCGGGGAAACCGCCGAAAAGACTCACAAATCGCGTCAAGCGTTCCGTGCCCACTTCGGGACCATACTTTGCCGCCTCTTGCGCGAATCGCTTTTGCATTTTGGTCCGCAACTCATCCGATCCCTTACTCCACATCGCCAACAACATCCCGCGCTGCCAGCGGTCGCGAGTGACTTTACGCGCGGGATCGCCTGGCGGCTCAATTAACTCGTAATTCGTCGCCACTCCGGGCTGTTCCGAGTCGATCGCAAGCTGCATCAATCGGTCGAATGCTTCCGACAGCGCGTCGCCCTTCATCAGACCACTTAATTCCAATTGCAAGAGTTCCGCCCGGTCCTCTGGCCGATCGACATATTTCGCCGCTTCCTTCACGAGCTCGGGATTCCCGGCGTAGTTCTCCCGCAATTGGCCTAGCATCGTGCGCGCTAAAATCGAGCGAGTCGATCGGCTAGTCGGATTCTTCGCCAGCGCGGATTTGAGCGATGCGATCGCTGCCTGCGGCTTTCCATCATGCGAAAAGATTTCGCCTTGCCTTGCAAGCGCCCAGGCATCGGCGGGATCAGCCTCCAAACGCTTGGCCACCGTCGTTCGTAAGGGATCGAGCTGATGGAAGAGCGACAGCCATTGCCGAGTCGATTGCGCGATCACGGCGTCACGGTGGCAGACCAAATTACCGAGCGGAAATGCCGTGGGAATCCTCTCGACGATCTCCCCCTTCGCCAAATTGATTTTGAGAATCTTCGAATTTTCGGTCGGCAGATAATAAAAATCGCCATCGACAAATCCGCGCCCGCTGGGACGTGCGTCCTTGAGCGAGATCGCCGATTTCCAAGCACTAGCGGCATCGGTCATGCGGAGTGCGGTTATGGATTCCGCATTCACGATGTTGACGACGCCATTGCGAACACAAGCGATATAGAGCGAGCCATTGCGGGGAGTCGGCCCCCAAATTCGCTTGCCGGTGAGCAGGTCTAGGCAGTGCAGTTCATCGTTATCGGGCGTGCAAACGAGCACTTTTCCCTCAGCGATGGTAACAGTGCAATCGGCCCACCGCTTGCCAATCTCTTTTCCCGCGCCTTGGTAATAGCTGGTTCTGCGTTGCAGCGAGCTTTGATACCGATGCCCCCAAATCAGCGAGCGAGTGGCGATGTCGACCGCGACGATCGCGCCGGCGCTCGTCGGACATACGAGCACCCCATCAGCAAACGAAGGACTACATCCCGTCAACTTTCGTTCGGTATCCATGTGAATGGGAGTAAAATCTTCCACTTGGCAAAGTTGTTGCCACCACTGAAGTCGCCCTGTATCGGCGTCGAGCACAACGAGCCGAATCTCACCGGAAATTTCGGCCAGTACATACACCTGTCCCTGCATTGCGAGTGGCGCGCCGAGGAACCAGGCGCCAGCCAGCTTCTCCTCATCTTCACCACTCGCGCCGCCTACCACCCACTTTTGTCGCCCTTCACTTTGCAACTCCAAACAGATCAGGGAATTGCTATACGTAACAGGGCTATATTGATTTCGGCCACGGGCGCCCCAATTGGGCAAATTCGTGCGCAAGGAACCTGTGACGTCGAGACCGTCGAGGAAATAGACATGCTCCCCGTCGCTGGCGAGTTGGCCATGCGCGGCGTCCTCCCAGATTTTTCGAGTGAGATCGCGACGGCGCTTGTCTCGCTCGTTAGTTTGATTGCGGCTCGCATCGAGCGGAGTACCGATCGATTTCACCGCATCGTCCCACGGATACTCCCACTTAGCTTTGCCGGTCGTGAAGTCGAGCGCGATCACCCGATCGGGCATGCGCATGATGACGTCATCTCCAATCGCCAAGGGATGGAGCACCGAAAGCATCGTCGATGGGCCCGGCTGTTCGCGAAACCCTTGTTCCACTTCTCGTAAGATCGCTTCATCTTCGGGATCAAAAACCGGCAGAGCTTGCCAAATCGGCGTCTTCACCGGCGCACTTCCTTTCGATTCCGCATTGCGAGCCGGATCACCGCGATGCATCACCCAGTTTTCCTGCGCGCCAGCACTCGGCACGGCCGACTCGGGCAACAGCTCTTGCAGCCAAGTGAGGGCCCGGTCATCGCTGGTGAAAAGCGGCACAGACTTGCCATTGATTTTCACCTGAGCGCGAGGGGATTTTTTTCTCAGCGCAATGAGTGCGGCTTTCGCGCGATCGGGATAACCAGCACTCCACCATGAGGAAGCGACGAGCATCGAAGCCTCCGGTTCACAGGCCGACGCCGAAGCGGCATCAACAACTCGCTGAGCACAAAGCGCCGCCGCCAAAGGTCGACCCTGAATGTAGTGATACCGGGCAATCAGCAGCATCGCTTCATACCCAGCATTCGTATGAAAATACATCCGCGCGGCTTCTGTCAGTTTTTCGATATCGCCCGATTCAACTGCTGCGTCGACGAGCGCCTTGGCATCGGCGCCATAGCGAATTTCATACGCTTCACGCCCCTTAGCCGGCATTCCGCCCAGCAGCTTGAGCACCTCCGATTTAAGGCTCCGATAAGTTCCCCCCGCTTCGGCCGCATCGAGAAAATAATCTTCCGAGTCGGCGCTAAACCGAATGGCCTCGGGAACCGCGATGAGCGAACCAAGCAGGTCCGCCGCATCGACGAAGCTTCCTTCCTGAAGCGCCTTTCGGGCACGGTTAAGCTGTAGCTGCAAATCACGCGAAGCGGGCACAAACACGTCCGGCGCGTTCTCAGGATCGTTCCGATTAAGCACTTGGCCCGCCGCTAGCGAAAGCGGTGCCAGACCGAGCACCAATGCCAGGGTCACCCGCGGAAGGACCAGGTGATGCGTCATAAATCCCATGAAGCCATTCCTTGACGATGCGCTATATAGATGGACTTGCAGATGCATTGAAAGCATCCCTTTGTCAGCCTAACCGAAGGGCCCTCCGAGGCCAATCTTGTGCGATGGGCAGGTTACCTCAAACGGCTCGATTTGGGGCTGCGAAATTGATCGTTTGAGCCCCAAATCTTCTTCCGGCTCAAAAAAACCCGGAAAAACAGGGCCTGATTCACAAAAAATGCCTGTTTTCAAGCAATTTCCTGGTTGCAATTTTGCCTTGAGTCGATCTAATCATCGCGACCCGCGTCCGGGGAAGTCCCGATTTCTGGGTATTTACCACCTGTTTTTTGCAAGGAGGGCGCCGCCCTATGGCAAAAGCCGCCGCTAAGAAGCCTGCCGCCAAAGCACCGTCGAAGAGCGAAGTCTACGCAAACATCTCGACCGCCACTGGGCTGTCGAAGAAGGATGTTGCCGCCGTATTTGATTCGCTGACCGAAGAGGTCAAGAAGGCCCTTTCGAAGAAAGGCGCCGGCGTGTTCCAACTGCCCGGCCTCGCGAAGATTGTTCGCGTTAGCAAGCCGGCTCAGCCCGCCAAGCCAAACTCGATCAACCCCTTCACCAAAGAGGTCTACACCAAGCCAGCCCAACCCGCCAAGAGCGTGGTGAAGGTCCGAGCACTCAAGAGCCTCAAGGGCATGGTCTAATCGAGCGCGTCTAATTTCGCATCGGTGATCTAGAAAACAAAAGGGCCGCGTCGCTTTTAGCGCCGTGGCCTTTTTTCGTATGGTGGTCCAGTCCCTCCGCCGACTCAGGGATTTCCGTTTAGGCATGCAATTTCGAGATCGGTATTAACCGGAACTCATTCCCACCTTCTCGATACCAATTATGTTGCTCAGATGATTCGAATTGTGACAGACGCCTAGGACTATTCGTCGCAGGCCGATCCCAGTGCCGCACATAGTCCCTCAATTTGTTCTATCGAATGCGCGGCGGTCAAACTAATCCTGAGCAGTGATTCCCCCTCTGGCACCGAAGGGGGTCGAATCGCTGGGACAAAGTAACCGAGGTCGCGTAACCTCTGAGAAAATGCCACCGCTCGCGCCGGTGCTCCGCAGAATACGGGAATGATTTGCGATTGAGAGCTTCCGGTATTCCAGCCGTGCGATGCGAGTCGCTCGCGAAGTTCTTTCGCGGTTGCCAACAGCGATTGCCTACGATCCGGCTCTTCGTGGACATAGCGCAATGCATCAAGCGAGGCAATGGCGCATGCCTCAGGCAGCGCGGTGCTGAAGAGATGCGATCGAGCCCGATGCATCAGCCAATCCACTAGCTTTTGCGAACCAGCAACAAAGCCTCCCACTCCACCCAGCGCCTTACTCAGCGTCCCCACTCGCACATGCACCCACTTTTCGATACCCATTGACTCACATAATCCGCTGCCACGCTCGCCGAAAACCCCAGCAGCATGCGCTTCGTCAACCATCAGCATCGCCGAGTGCCGCTCTGCTAGTTCAGCAAGTTCAGCAAGCGGCGCCAAGTCGCCATCCATGCTGAAAACCGAATCCGAAACGATTAAGCGGCGACCATTTGTTTTGCACGCGGTGAGCCGCGACGCCAGATCGTTCACATCGCAATGCTCAATAACCTGCACTTCCGCGCCCGAGAGTCGGCACCCGTCGATAATACTGGCATGATTCCTCGCATCGCTAAAAATCACATCACCGCGACCGACGAGCGCAGGAATCGTCCCCGCATTTGCCGCGAAGCCCGAAGAAAACAAAATCGTCGCCTCAGTTTGTTTCCAGGCGGCGAGTTCACGTTCTAACGCCTCGTGCAACGCCGTCTTCCCCGTCACGAGTGGACTCGCCCCGGCGCCCCAGCCAACTCGCTCAATCGATTCGGCGATCTGTCGGCCAACGATCGGCGCAAGCCCCAGGTAGTCATTGCTCCCAAAATTGACCAGTGTTTTACCTTGTGACACCAACGTGTCAGCCGATGGCCGTGACGTTCGCACGATCGGCGTTCGCCGCAGGTCGCGCCGATCGATGTCGTTCGATGCTTCATCTAGCCAGTCGAGGGGGTCGGTCATGCTTCAAAATCGTATAGCTGAGAAACGAAAAGTGGAGAATAGCGTGATTGACGCGAAAATCGCCGACGGTCGGAGCGGTCACCGGGGAGATTATGGTCGAAATAACGCCTCGCGCGCGATACCATGTAGGCGAAAACGGGTTCAATCGGCAAACGCCGAACAAACGAGGAAGATTGTGATGCGTCACATACATTCAATCGATGGCCGAATTGCCGCAATTTGTCTCTTTTTGTTCGTCCGCGCCGCCTGGGTTTCCGCCCAAGAGCCGACGGCACTTACTCCCGTCGCCCCGATCGCCGGCGAAGATCCCGCGACCTTGAAAATGCTCTATGAGCGGTGGGCAAAGCGACCCAAAGTCACCAAGGTCAGTGGCACAGTCGTCAACGAAAACGACAAGCCGACGCCGGGCGCAAAATTGATCGTGAGCGTTGACTACGGCGTGCGCCTCGAAGGAAAAGCCGATGCCCAGGGCCGATTTCAATTCGAGATTCCCGACACTCATCTCTACCCGATTTATGGTGAAGCTCTCGATGGCGCGATGTCGGGAGTGAGTGAGCAGGTCTCCGATCACCGAGGTGAAAAGCTCGAACCGAAGGTCACGCTTTTTCCCTCCCGAGATTTGACCTTCACAATTCGCAATGCCGACGGCGCACCGCTCCCTCACGTCAATTGCGGCGTTTTCCTTGGGCTCTCAATCATCGCCCGGGGTCGCTCCGACGACAAAGGAAATGCAACGCTTCGAATCCCTGAGTTCCCGCTTCCAGTTGCTGGACCTGGGGTGCGCCGGGTAGATCCACGTCGCTTACTCATTCTGTATGGGTTTTCAGATGAACATGGACTCGGAGTGGAGGCGATTCAGCGGGTTGAAGAAGCGCCTGAGTATCCCAGTGACCTTCGCCTGAAGGCTCCAAAGCCGGTCAAAATCAAAGTGGCTGATCGTGATGGCAAGCCGCTTGCTGATCTTCCCGTCGTGATGATTGGACAATTTGTTGCAGTTCCGAGTAGGGTCACCGCTGGCTTTAGCTCCAGTGTTGCAATAACCAATGTCCAGGCTCTATTTGCAGGAGATGCACGTGGGTTTGTAAAAACAAACGCCATAGGCGAAGCCGAGTTGAAATGGTTTGCTCAGCGAATTCTCCCTGAGGAATCAGCACGTTCTTTCGGTGGACGCATGACGAGTCCAACCACTATTGCGGCGATCCAGCCCGAG
>JBKJSI010000754.1:0-5829 GCA_046595915.1 Pirellulaceae bacterium | reverse complement strand
CCAGCAACGCGAGTGTTGGGGATGCAAAGACGAAGCTTGCGCCGGTGAGGCGGAAAGGGGCTGACGGGCGGACGATTATTATTGGACCGATTGCCACTGTTCGACCCGGCGAGGCTTTGAAAGCGATTGATTTGCAGGTTTTCGGTGAGGCGGCGAGCGAGAAAATCGTGGTGAGGGTTCAGGATGGGGGGCGCGACGGGAAATAGAGCCGTTTGTTTACCAAGAGAGACGGTATAGGGGATTATCGGATACGTTGGATTGAGAGATATTGAGTTGAGGGTTTTTGAGTCGTTTTGCGGCTTTGTCAGGCATAGCCTGACCTACGGAATTGAAATATTTACGTATGGATCAGGAATTTGGATTTGTTCGAATCGCGACGGTATCTCCGCCGGTGAGCGTTGCGAATCCGCGGAAGAATGTGGATGCGATTCTGGAATTACTCTCCGCGTTGCCGGGTGAGTGCGATGTCGTCGTTTTTCCTGAGCTTTGCGTTACGGCTTACACCTGTGGCGATCTATTTCGGCAAGAACAACTTTTGACGGGGGCCGAAAGGGAGATTGCGCGGCTCGCGGCTTCTGCGGTTTGCAAGGATCGGCTAGTGCTCGTCGGTGCTCCGGTGGCGGTCGGGAATGAGCTCTTCAATTGCGCGGTGGCGATTGGGAATGGGCGTATACTCGGGATCGTGCCGAAGACCCATATTCCGAACTACTTTGAGTTTTATGAGTCGCGACATTTTCGCAGTGCGCGGGGCGATGAGCCCGATTCGATTTCTTATGCGGGATTTGAGGCGCCATTCGGCATTGATCTGCTCTTTCGATTGAGTGATGACGCGATTGTCTTTGCAGAGATTTGCGAAGACCTCTGGATGCCGATTCCACCTTCGTCGCATGCGGCGATCGCCGGCGCGACAGTGCTCGTGAACTTATCGGCGAGTAACGAGACGGTTTCGAAGAATGAATATCGCACCGAGCTCGTTCGCAATCAGTCGGGCCGGTGCATGGCGGCCTATGCGTATGCATCGGCGGGGCCGGATGAATCGACGAGTGACGTGGTTTATGGCGGGCACTGTTTGATTTGCGAAAATGGCTCGCTGCTGAGTGAATCGGCGCGCATTGGGGATGGCGGCAATTATCCGGAGCAAAACTTTGCGGTGGCCGATGTGGATGTAAAGCGGCTGCTTAGTGAGCGACGAGCGACCACGAGCTTTGGGGATGCTTCGGCTTCGCCGGGGGCGTTTCGGATTATCGATGTCGCGGTGAAGGCAGCGAGTCGGCCCGATTTGTATCGCAAGGTTGCGGGACGGCCCTTTGTGCCCAGTAATCCGGCGCGGCTCAAGGAACGCTGCGCGGAGGTGTTTGGAATCGCCTGCGCGGGACTTGCGAAGCGGCTGAAAGTCGTACCTTTTCGCAATGTGTTCATTGGGGTCTCGGGCGGACTAGATTCGACGCTGGCATTGCTGACCGTGTCGCGGGTTTATGAACAATTGGGCCGAAGTCCCGCGGAGATTGTCGGCATTACTATGCCTGGCTTTGGGACCAGCGGCGCGACGCTTGCCAACGCGCTGACGCTGATGCGCGAACTCGGAGTGACGGCCAAGACGATCGATATTCGGGCGATTTGCCTGGAGACTTTTCGGGCGCTAAATCACTCACCTTTTGGAATCGAAATCACGCCTTCACTTTCGGTGGACGATTTTTCAGCGAAGTTGCGATCATTGCCCGATGAACCTCGGCAAGATTTAGTTTTTGAAAATGTTCAGGCGCGGGAACGCACGAAGATTTTGATGTCGCATGGGTTTGTGATTGGCACGGGAGATCTCTCGGAATCGGCGCTCGGCTGGTGTACCTACAACGGCGACCATATGAGCATGTACAACCCCAACTGCTCGATTCCGAAGACACTGGTGCGGTTCTTGATTGACTATGTCGCAGGGCAGGAAACTCGCGAGCCAGTTCGCGAGACGCTGCTATCGATCGCGAAGACGGTCATCTCGCCGGAGTTACTGCCGCTGAGTAGCCAGGGCGCGATTACGCAGTCGACAGAAGAAGTGGTTGGGCCGTACGAATTGCATGATTTCTTTTTGTACGGCTTTTTGCGGTGCGGCTATTCGCCGAAGAAAATTCTCTATTTAGCGAACTTCGCCGATTTTTCGCAACCTTACAGTGATGATGAAGTAAGAAAGTGGCTGAAGGTGTTCTTAACGCGGTTCTTTGGGAATCAATTCAAGCGGAACTGCGTGCCAGATGGGCCCAAAGTGGGGTCGGTGAGTCTTTCGCCGCGTGGGGATTGGAGAATGCCGAGTGATGCAGATGTCGGGGAGTGGTTGCGAGATCTGTGATGCACTCGGATCAGTAAGCGATCACGATTGCTTCGCCATTGCCTGCGGCCGCGGTGAGGAAGCCGCCGAGTTTCTCAATGGAGGCCGCAGCAAGCGATAATGGGCCGACCATGTCGGGGCGGATGAGATAGATTGGGGCGTCTTCGGAGGATGGCAGAAGGCGACCGCCGCGCAGTAGAAGCGACTTGGCGGCGGCGTCGAGAGATGGGGAAGATTCGATGAGAGCTGTGTAACTAGCTACATCAATTCCTAAGTGGATATTTCTTCGCGAGTCGAGGCGCGTGTTATCTTGCCAGAGGGAGTCGATCCAATCGCGCAGCGCGGCAGGGTCTTTTTTTGAAAAGACTTGCTTCGCTTCATCGCGGCCCAATGAGAGTAAGCGGACATGTCGATCTGCCATGCGGTGTCTTTAATCCAGGGTCGGTTTGTTGGAGCTAGCGCCAGAGATCGTCGTTGGCGAATGGGTGAACGGGCCCCATCCCCCTCGACTTGGGCATCGCCTTGAGCAGCGCGGCCGCGATTTTCAGGTCTTCTTTGGTCGTAATCTTAATATTCATCGACGAGCCCTGAACCACCGCTACCTTATGGCCAAATTGCTCGACAAGTTGGGCGTCGTCGGTGGCAAGTTTGCCAGTACGACGGGCGTAAGCATCGATCAGCAATTTGCGAGCAAAGACCTGTGGTGTTTGAGCCTCCCAGAGACCTTCGCGAGGGACCGTCTCGGTGATCTGTTTATTAGCGCCGACTCGCTTCAGCGTGGCAGTCACGGGATTAGCCAAGATCGCAGCGCCCGATTTCTCGGCCTCGCGGAAGACGCGGTCGATCCAGTCATCAGCGATGCACGGCCGGGCGGCGTCATGAATCGCAACAAAGTCGATATCATCTTTCACTTTCGCAATGGCCGCCGCAACCGAATCGGTTCGCTCGGCGCCGCCGATCACAACCTCCGCGCCGAGCAGCGCCAGATTGGCGCCAAATTTGGCCTTGAACTCATCTTCATCTTCCGCAGCGATCACAATCAAAATCTGCTTCACGTCGTCGCGAGACGAAAAGCGTTCCGCCGAATGCATCCAGACCGGTCGTCCATCCAGCGTGACGAAGGGTTTCTTCGTATTGGCATCATTAAATCGCGAACTCTTGCCGGCGGCGGGCAGGATCACGGCAAATTGAGCTGGCATGGCAGGTGGCTTTGGCTGGGCTGAATTAGCCGTA
Organism: Pirellulaceae bacterium; assembly: GCA_046595915.1. Taxonomy (GTDB): domain Bacteria; phylum Planctomycetota; class Planctomycetia; order Pirellulales; family Pirellulaceae; genus JBKJSI01. The sequence continues at coordinate 2,279 of JBKJSI010000754.1, read as the reverse complement.
GGTCAGGCTCCCGCCTGACGGAATTGAGAATCGATCGGCAGTTCCGTCAGGCGGGAGCCTGACCTACAAATATGCAAATCATTCGTTCTCGTACCGCATCAGAATATCGCTTGGCTCTATTCCGTCGAGCAGAGAAAAGCCCTCTTCGGCGATTTTCTTGCCCAGCAGCGTGGTTGCTTTGTAGTCGCTGTCGCTGGGGCGTTCGTAACGGAGCTCGCGCCGAAGGTCACGGCAGATAACGTCGGCAGCTTCTTGGATCGTTCGGTCGGATTGTTTCGCGGCGTAAAGCGAAGTGACGAACATCACGATCATTTTTTGAATGCGCCCGGAGAGTTCGGACATGCGGCATTGGCGATCGGCGAGCCGCAATTGGTGCTTGCTCATCGTGCTGCTGACTTCGAGCGCGGACCTTTGCAATTCTTTGGCCGCGAAACGGGCGTGCTCATGCAAGGCCGTGGGCATCGGAGGCAAGTTGATCTTCGAACCGAAACGCAGTTTCTTGGAGAGCATCCAAGCAACATACGGCGGGGCTGCGCTTCGAAGGGCCCAAAGGTGGGCTGGATTCATCGGGTTCATTCGCTTGATTCCGGCGGCGGCGAGCGCTTTGCCGACCGGCTCAAAATACTTCGTGCCATGCTGCTTCACGAGCGACTTGAAGAAGGCCATGCCAAGCATTTCGCCTTCGCCTTCGTAAATCGAGGGCGCGAGGAACTCATGAATATTATCGCCGAGCATGTGACCGTGAAGGAACGAGCGTCCGCCATGCGTTTTCATGTAGAGTTCGATCGAGGCTTCTTTGAGCGATTCGCTACCAAAGATCTTGGCGATGATGCACTCCATTTCGCCGCGATAGCCCGCGTCGAGAAGGCCCGCGCACCAGGCGGTCAGTGCGTCGCAAGCAACAATGAGTCCAGCGAGGCGGCCGACACGGCGCTGAACGAGTTCACGAGTAGAAATTTGAGCGCCGTAAGTTTTGCGGAACTTGGCCCAAGGGAGCATATCGACGAGCATCGCCCGCATGGTGCCTGCGGCATTGGCGCAAAGCGCGACGCGCCCGCGATTGAGGCCGTGATAGGCAATGGTGAGTCCGTTGCCGGCTTTGGGAAATAGCAAGTTGTTCGCGGGGACGCGAAGGCCACGGAATATGATGCCGCGGTTGTAGGTATGGCGGAGTGCGTAGAGCCCATATTTTTTGAGTTGAAACTGCTCGTTTTCTTGGGGAGGCAAATCGACAACGAGCACGGCCGGTTTGTTTTCAATGAGGCAGACAACCCCAACGAGCCGCCCGGGCGTGACGTTGGTGATGAAGAGTTTTTCACCCGTCAGGATGAACTCGTCACCTTCGCGCACGGCGATTGTCCGCAGGGCAGTGAGATCAGATCCGGCGCAGGGTTCAGTGAGTGCAAACGCAGAGAGTCGCTCGCCTGAAGCAAGCAGCGGAAGAAAACGGCGTTTTTGTTCTTCGGTGCCGAAGGAGGTAACGGGATCAACGGCGCCAATGCAACCATGGACGGAAGCGAGACCCGCAATCGTTGCGTCGAGCGTAGCCATTCGCGCAAGGAATGCAGCGAAAGAGGAGAAGGACGCGCCCGTGCCGCCGTAGGCTGGATCGACTAAGAGCCCCCAGTAGCCCGCCTTCGCCAAATCACCGAGAACTTCGTCGGAGATCTTTTGGTCAGCGTTCAGAAGTGTTCCTGCCGCCTTATGACGAGCGACCACGGCGCAGGAGTCATCCATGACTTTTTTGACGGCGGGCGTTGGGCCTGTTTGTACCGCATCAAAGAGATTGATTGGGATTTCGTTTTCCCAAACCGCGCGATGGGCGGGACTATGGATGGTCTGGAACTCAGGTCGAAAGAGCCCCTCGACTTGATCGTCGGCCTTGTCGATCGCGCCCGTGCGTTTGGCTTCGTCGGCGCTTTTGCCGCCTAATTTCAATGCCGTCTCGGCGAAAGAAGCGGTCTCAGGCGGCTCGAGCGAAGGATCGGTTGAAGGTGCGTGGATCGACATGGCCGGTGCTTTCTTTGGAGGGGAGGCTCGACGCGGCAATTTTGGGCCGATTCAATTATAGGCCATCTCCCGCCTTCCGGCCTCCTGCCCGATTTTGACAGCGGAGTTGGAGGAATCGCAGATTCACGCGAATGAACACTCATGGAATGATGGCTAGTGCCCTGTCGCAGCTAGATATTGGGGTTGCATCGAAGGCCAGAAATGGAGGAAGCTTTCCCGAACAAGGAGGTTTCCATGATCAAGAAGTATATCGTTCGGTTGACCGACGC